>NZ_JBDJOB010000002.1:0-284581 GCF_039674705.1 Stenotrophomonas sp. TWI169
GCCGCGCCTGTTGCCGGTGGGTGGTGGGGTGGGTGGGGTCCGGGGGGGTGTCCGCGCCAGGTAGCCCGCGGCCAAGCCTCCAGGGATGGATTCACGGCGTCCCCCGCGAACCCAACCCGTCCCGCCAAACCCTCGGCCCCGCTGTTGCTGTTGCCGTTGCTCCGGCTTCAACGGCGGGTGCAGGGCCGCAGGCCCTGCAATGCAGAACCCCTTACTTCACCCGCAGGCGGCTGTGCCGGAAGCCGTAGCAGAAATAGATCACGAACCCGAAGAACGTCCACACGCCCATCAGCATCCAGTTGTGCATGGTCATCGTCGACAGCAGCGCCAGGCAGCTGAGCACGCCCAGGCTGCAGATCAGCCACGCCATCGGCATGCGGAACGGGCGCGGCAGGTCCGGTTGGGTGCGGCGCAGGATCAGCACGCCCGCACACACCGCCGCGAAGGCGATCAGCGTGCCCATCGAGGTCAGTTCGCCGAGCACGTCCAGCGGGAACAGCGCAGCCAGCAGGGCGATGCCGATTCCGGTGATGACCGTATTGATATGCGGAGTGCGGTACTTCGGATGGATCCGGGTGAACACGGGCGGCAGCAGGCCATCGCGACCCATGATCATGAAGATGCGCGGCTGCGCGATCACCATCACCAGTACGACCGAAGAAAGGCCGACCAGTGCCCCGATTTCCACCACCACCCGCAGCCAGCCCAGCTGGGGATGCGCCGCGACGGCGGTGACCACCGGCTCATCGGTGCCGAGCAGGGTGTACGGCACCAGGCCGGTCATGACGGCCGCCATGGCGATGTACAGCACCGTGCAGACCACCAGCGAGAGCATCATGCCGATCGGCATGTCGCGCTGCGGACGGTGTGACTCCTGGGCCGCCACCGAGACCGCCTCGAAACCGATATAGGCGAAGAACACCATGGCAGCGCCACGCAGCACGCCCTCCATGCCGTACTTGCCGGGCCCCTGATTCTCCGGAATGAACGGGGTCCAGTTGGCCGGATCGACGTACTTCCAGCCAACCACGATCACCAGCACGATCAGGCCGGTCTTGAGCACCACCATGGCCATGTTCATGGCCGAGGACTTGCTGATGCCCACGTAGCACAGCCAGGTCAGCAGCAGCACCAGGATGGCCGCCGGCAGGTTGGCGATCGCGCCGGTCGGGCGCAGCTGCCCGTCCAGCGGTGCGCTCACCAGTGCGGCCGGCAGGTGGATGTCGAAGTGACTGAGCAGGCTGAGGAAGTAGCCGGTCCAGCTGACCGCCACTGCCGAGGCGGACACGCCGTACTCCAGCACCAGCATCCAGCCGATGAACCAGGCCGAGAGCTCGCCGAAGGTGGCATAGGTATAGGTATAGGCGCTGCCCGAGACCGGCACCATCGAGGCGAACTCGGCGTAGGCCATGGCGCAGAACGCGCAGCAGATGGCGGCCAGCACGAAGGACAGCATGATGGCCGGGCCGGCATGGTTGGCTGCGGCCTGTCCGGTGATGACGAAGATGCCGCCGCCGATCACTGCGCCGATGCCCAGGGCGGTCAACCCCCAGGGTCCGAGGTGGCGGCGCAGGCTCAGGCCATTGGCGTCTTCATGGGCGGCATGCGGGTGCTTGGTGGCCCAGAGTTGCTTGAACATGTGTGGGGATCTTGTCGATGCGCGCCGGGTGGGTGCGCGGGCGGAAACACTGGCAGGAGCAGACGGGCCGGCGCAGGGCCGGCCCGCAGGTTCAGGCGGACTTGGCCAGCTTGCTGTTGCGCATGCCGTAGCCGAAGTAGATCAGCAGGCCCAGCACGGTCCAGCCGACGAACAGATGCCAGTGCACCACGAAGGCCTGCCAGAACAGGAACAGGCAGGCCGCCGCGCCCAGCGGGCAGATGATCCACACCACCGGCACGCGGAACGGACGATGCAGCTCCGGACGGGTATAGCGCAGAACCAGCACGCCGATGCATACGGTTGCGAACGCCAGCAGGGTACCCATCGAGACCAGTTCGCCCAGCACGTTCAGCGGCATCAGGCCGGCCAGTGCCGCAGCGATCACACCGACCACGATCGTGGCCCAGTACGGGGTGCGGAAGCGGGCATGGACCTTGCCGAAGAACTTCGGCAGCAGGCCGTCGCGGGAGATCGTGTAGGCGATGCGGGTCTGGCCCATCATCATCACCAGCACCACCGAGGACAGGCCGGCGATGGCGCCGATCTCGACTGCGGTCTTCAGCCAGGACAGGCTGGCATAGGGCTCCAGCGCGGTGGCCACGGGCTTGTCGGTGCCCAGCAGGTGATACGGCATCATGCCGGTCAGCACGGCGCAGACGATGATGTAGACGAGGGTGCACACGGCCAGCGACCCGAGCAGGCCGATCGGCATGTTGCGCTGCGGGTCCTTGGTTTCGCCGGCTGCGGTGGAAACCGCGTCGAAGCCGATATAGGCGAAGAACACGATGGTGGCGGCACGGAACACGCCGCTCCAGCCGAACTCGCCGGATACGCCGGTGTTTTCCGGAATGAAGGGCTGCCAGTTGGCCGGATCGATGTGGGCGGCGCCGAAGCCGATGAACAGGCAGATCACGGTGACCTTGATGGCCACGATGATGGCGTTGACGAAGGCCGACTGGGTCACGCCGACATACAGCAGGCCCGAGACCGCAGCGACGATCAGGACCGCCGGCAGGTTGAACAGCTTGCCGGAAGAGATGAACTCGCTGCCGGTCCATGCGATCGGTGCCGCACTGAGTGCGTCAGGGAACGGCATGTGCAGCGTGGTGGTGATGAAACTGATCAGGTAGGCCGACCAGCCCACCGCGACCGAGGCCGAGGCGAACAGGTACTCCAGTACCAGGCACCAGCCGATGAACCAGGCCATGCCCTCGCCGAGCGTGGCGTAGGAGTAGGAGTAGGCGCTGCCCGATACCGGCATCATCGCGGCGAACTCGGCGTAGCACAGGCCGGCGAGTGCACATGCGATGCCGGCGAAGACGAACGAGAGCATCACTGCCGGGCCGGCGTGGTTGGCCGCGGCCTGACCGGTCAGTACGAAGATGCCTGCACCGATCACCGCCCCTACGCCAAGCAGGATCAGGTGTTTCGCCGTGAGGGTCCGTTTCAGCGTGGCTTCGCCGTCCAGGCTGCCTTCGATGGGTTCGCCGGCATCGACGTGCCCGGCCGGTTGCACCGGCTTGACCCTCAACAGAGCTTTCAGCATGCAGTACTTCCCTAATGATCGGTTTGGGGGCCGTCGATACGTTGCCGGCAGCCCTGAATGGTGAAGGCCGCGCGAACGGCCCGCTGTACCTTAGCCAAAGCTGAAGCCAACGCACAAGCGCAATCGCAACAATGAGCGGCGATAATGAACAGTATTTTTCCGAACCACCCCCATTCATGAGCCACACCGCCGAAACCCTTGCCGCGCTTGATGATCGCCTGCGCAGTCTGCTGCGGGACCATGCGCGCCTCGAGCCCGCCCACGACGCCCTGGCTGCCGAATTCGGCACATTGCTGGACGATCCGGAAGATCCGTTCCGGCGCGAGCGGTTGGCCGGCCACTTCACCGCCAGCTGCTGGCTGGTCAGCGCCGATGGCCAGCGCCTGCTGCTGACCCATCACCGCAAGCTGCAGCGCTGGCTGCAGCTGGGCGGCCACGCCGACGGCGACCGCGACCTGGCCCGGGTGGCGCTGAAGGAGGCAGAGGAGGAGTCGGGGCTGTCCGGGCTGGTGCTGGACGATCCGGCGATCTTCGACCTGGACAAGCACTGGATCCCCGAACGCGGGGACGTGCCGGGGCATTGGCACTACGACGTGCGCTTCGTGATCCGGGCGCTGGGTGGCGAGGACTTCGTGCTCAGCGAGGAATCGCTGGACCTGGCCTGGCGGCCGGTGACCGAAGTCGCGGCCGACCCGGAATCGGACGAATCGATGCAGCGCATGGCGCGCCGGTGGTTGGCGCGCTGACGGGGACGTCCACCTCATGCGCGGGCCGCCGGGCATGGCCCGGCGCTACCGTGATCGTGTGGACAGTGCCGGGCCGTGCCTGGCGAACCTTCAATCAATACAGGATGCGGGTGCGCAACGTGCCCGGAATGGCTGCCAGTTCTTCGCGCACCGCGGTGGCCTGCTCCTCGCTGGCGGTGATGTCGATCACCACGTAACCCACCTTCGGGTCCGTGCGCAGGAACTGGCCGTCGATGTTGACGTTGTGGCGCGAGAAGATCTCGTTGACCTTGGACAGCACGCCCGGCACGTTCTGGTGGATGTGCAGCAGGCGCAGGCTGTCTTCGTGTTCGGGCAGGGTCACTTCCGGGAAGTTGACCGCCGACAGGGTGCTGCCGTTGTCGCTGTAGCGCACCAGCTTGGCGGCGACTTCCACGCCGATGTTGTCCTGCGCTTCCAGCGTGCTGCCGCCGACATGCGGGGTCAGGATCACGTTGTCGTGGCGGGTCAGCGGTGATTCGAAGATGTCGCCGTTGCCCTTCGGCTCCACCGGGAACACATCCAGTGCAGCCCCACCGACATGGCCGCTGGCCAGCGCTGCGTCCAGCGCATCGATGTCGACCACGGTGCCGCGCGCCGCATTGATCAGGTGCGCGCCCTTGCGCATCTTCGCCAGCTCGGTGCTGCCGATCATCCACTGCGTGGCCGGGGTCTCCGGCACGTGCAGGGTAACGATGTCGGCACGTGCCAGCAGGTCGTCCAGGCTGGCCGCGGCACGCGCATTGCCCAGCGCCAGCTTGGTTTCCACGTCGTGGAAGATCACCTGCATGCCCAGCGATTCGGCCAGCACGCCGACCTGGGTGCCGATGTGGCCGTAGCCGATGATGCCCAGCGTCTTGCCCCGTACCTCATGGCTGCCGCTGGCGGACTTCGACCAGCCGCCGCGGTGGCATTCAGCGTTCTTCTGCGGGATGCCACGGGTCAGCATGATCGCCTCGGCGATCACCAGTTCGGCCACGCTGCGGGTGTTGGAATAGGGCGCGTTGAACACCGGGATGCCGGCCAGCTCGGCCGCGTCCAGATCGACCTGGTTGGTGCCGATGCAGAAGCAGCCCACCGCGATCAGGCGCTTGGCCTCGGCCAGCACCTCGGCGCTGAGCTGGGTGCGCGAACGGATGCCGACGATATGCGCCTCGGCGATGCGCGCCTTCAGTTCGTCCTCGGGCAGCGCCTTGGTGTGCGCCTCGATCTGGCTGTAGCCGGCGGCGCTGAATACCTCCACGGCGGTCTGGCTGACCCCCTCCAGCAACAGCACGCGGATATCCTGCTTCGGGAACGAGGTCTTCTTCGGCGACATGGGGCAACACGGCCAGTGGGACAGGGGCTGACCACTATGCCAGATCGGACCGCCCATGGTGCAGTGCGCAATTGGTTGCATCCGTAGCTATCTGTGCGGCACTGCGGGGCTGGACGCTGGCGCGTGCCACTGGCACGCTTGCCCGTTCGTCACGCACCGCGCTGGACCGACATGACCGATTCCCGCATTGCCTCGCTGCTGCAGGCCTGTCCCGGCCTGAAGCTGAAGACCGACCCATCCGACCTGGAGCATTACGGTCGTGACTGGACCCGGCGCTGGACGCCGGCGCCGCTGGCGATCGCGCTGCCGGCCACGGTCGAGGAGGTGCAGGCGGTGATGCGCTGGAGCGCGGCCGAAGCGGTTGCGGTCGTGCCCTCCGGCGGCCGTACCGGGCTGTCCGGCGGCGCGGTAGCCGCCCACGGCGAACTGGTGCTGAGCCTGGAACGGATGAACAAGGCCCTGGCCTACGACGCGGTCGACCGGACCCTGGTGGTACAGGCCGGCATGCCGCTCGAAGCGCTGCACAACGCCGCGCTGGAGCATGGATTGATCTATCCGGTCGACTTCGCCGCGCGCGGATCGTGTTCGATCGGCGGCAACATCGCCACCAATGCCGGCGGCATCCGCGTGATCCGGTACGGCAACACCCGTGAATGGATCGCCGGATTGAAGGTGGTCACTGCCAGCGGCGAACTGCTGGAATTGAACAAGGGCCTGATCAAGAACTCCAGCGGCTACGACTTCCGCCAGCTGCTGATCGGTTCAGAAGGCACGCTGGGCGTGATCGTCGAGGCGACGGTGAAGCTGACCGATCCCCCGCCGGCCAGCAACGTGATGCTGCTGGCGTTGCCCAGCTTCGAGGTGCTGATGCAGGTATTCGCCGCCTTCCGTGCGCGCCTGCAGCTGCAGGCGTTCGAGTTCTTCACCGACCGGGCGCTGGAACACGTGCTGGCACATGGTGCGCAGGCGCCGTTCGACGAAGTGCATCCGTACTATGTCGTGACCGAGTTCGCTGCCAATGACGAGGCACAGGAAGCCGCGGCCATGGCGGCCTTCGAGGACTGCATGGGCAACGGCTGGGTCAGCGACGGCGTGATCAGCGCCAGCGACGCACAGGCGGCCCAGCTGTGGCGCCTGCGGGAGGGCATCACCGAATCACTGGCGCGCTACAAGCCCTACAAGAATGACGTCTCGGTGCGTATCTCGGCGATGCCGGCATTCCTGGCCGAGACCCAGGCGCTGATCGGCCAGGCTTATCCACACTTCGATGTGGTCTGGTTCGGCCATATCGGCGACGGCAACCTGCACATCAACGTGCTGAAGCCGGACGACACCAGCGACGCCGAGTTCCTTGCCCAGTGCGAGCAGGTGACCAAGCTGCTGGCGCAGGTGCTGGCGCGTTTCGATGGCAGCATTTCGGCCGAACATGGGATCGGCCTGGTCAAGAAGGGTTACCTGGACAGCACGCGCGGACCGGCGGAAATCGCGTTGATGAAGGCGGTCAAGCGTGCGTTCGATCCCGAAGGGCGGCTGAACCCGGGCAAGCTGTTCGACGCCTGATCTGGGCAAACCCTTCACGCACCCGTTACGCTCCACCCATTCCTTCAACCGGCCTGCGACCGATGATCCGACCGTTCCTGCTGATTGCCCTGCTGTCCCTGCCGCTGGCCGGCTTCGCTTCCAGCTTCGCCGGCACCTCGGCCGGTTCGGCAACCGGTGCATCGTCCGGCTCGTCGGGCAGCAGCTCGGGCGACGACAAGGTCGTGCGCGCAGCGCGCGATGATGCCGCGGCCTTTGTCGCCAGCGACGGCCAGATCCGTGGCGCGCGCCTGCAGGCCGCGCTGGTCCATCTGCGCGAGCAGGACGCTGCCGCGCAGCAGCAGAGCGATCTGGAACTGGCGCGCGCCCTGCTGGCGCGTTGATCCGGGCCGCATGCCGCCCGCGGTTTCGCTTGCCGTGGCGCCGGCCGATGCACGGCTGAACGTCTTGCGTACGCGGGCAGCAGCAGATGCCGGCCGCGACCCGGCGCTGTCCAAGCGTGCCCTGCATGCAGGATGGGGTATCGCATTGGCGTGGCTGGCGATACCGGTGGCGCATGCGACCGACCGCCTGCAGCTGGACCCCGCAGGCCTTGATGCAGCACAACAACGGCTGGCCCGGCAGACTCTGGCCGACGTGCAGTCGCTGCTGCCCGAGGGGCTGCTGCGCGCGTTGCCGCCGCAGGTGCAGGTGCGCTGGAGTGAGGCCCTGCCGGCCGATGTGCACGGTCGGGCCTTTGGCGGACGCGTGTCGCTGCGTCGCGACCTGCTGGATGAGGAGGTGCCCGGCGCCCGCCGCGCGCGACGCAGCGCGCTGGTGCACGAACTGGCCCACGTTGCCGACCGCAACGGTGCAGGCTGGTCGCGCAGCGCGCGCTGGCGCGATCTGTCCGGCTGGCAGCGCAGGCCGTGGCATCTGGGCCGCGGTGACAATGATTTCCGTGACCGCAGCCCGGATCCCTACGAGCTGACGGATGCGGCCGAGTACCTGGCAGTGAATGCCGAGCATTTCCTGCTCGATGGTGCGTTCGCCTGCCGCCGTCCAGCCCTGGCGCAGTGGTACCGGGCGCATTTCGGCACGCCGCCATCGCTGCCACGCCCGCACTGTCACGCGACCCTCCCATTGCTGCAGGCCGAAGCGGAGGAGGGGGCAGCCTCGTTGCTGCAGCTGGATCCCGCGCGCGTCTATGCGGTGGACTACCTGTTCGCTGAAGGCAGCCGGCAGCCGATGAGCCGCTGGGGCCACAGCATGCTGCGGCTGGTCATCTGCCGGCCGGGCCGGACGCCGGGACCAGCGTGCCGACTGGATCTCGAACATCACCGCGTACTGTCCTTCCGCGCGTTCGTGGGTGATGTGCAGATTTCCAACTGGCGTGGCCTGACCGGCGACTATCCGTCGCGCTTGTTCGTGCTGCCGCTGCAGCAGGTGGTGGATGAATACACCAAGGTCGAGCTGCGTGGCCTGCAGTCGCTGCCCCTGCGCCTGCAGCGCGAAGAAATCGCCAGCCTGCTGGAACGCACCGCGCAGGTGCATTGGACCTATGACGGACGCTACTACTTCGTCAGCAACAACTGCGCGGTGGAGACTGCGAAACTGCTGCAGGCCGGCGTGCCCCGGCTCGGCCAGGCCGGGCTCGCCCAGCTCACCCCGCGGGGACTGCGGCGTCGGCTGGCACGGCTGCATGTTCTGGACGACCAGGTCCTGGCGGATCGGGCGGGTGCGCAGGCCCAGGGGTATTACTTCGCCTCCGCGCGTGATCATTACCAGCAGCTTTTTTCCGTGGCTGCCACCCAGCTCGCCTTGCCGGCGCGCGACGTGCGCGCATGGCTGAATCTGCCCGCGCGCGAGCGCGGCCCCTGGCTGCTGCAGGGTGATCTGCGCGCAAGTGCTGGCCTGCTGCTGCTGGAACAGGCCGCGCAGCGACGCGCGGAGCTGCGCGCGCGTGATGTGCTGAAGCGCCGTCTGCTGGCGGCGCCGGAGAGCGCTGAGGCACGCAGTCTGCGTGAACTGCTGGACCTGAGCGGGCAGTGGCTGCGTCCCGGGGAGCTGCTGGCGGACGGCGGCTACGGCTTGCCGCTGCCTGAGGAGCAGGTACTGCTGGCCGACCGCGTTGCGCTGGCCAGCGCCCAGGCGGTGCCGGCATGGCGGACCCTGCGCATGCAGCTGCGGCAGCAGCTGCCGGCGTCGCAGCGGGGGGAACTCGATGACATCGACGCGAACCTGGCGGTGCTGGGTGAGCGTCTGCGACGGCAGGCGACGCCTACTGACGCGGCAGTTCGATGACGAAGCGGCTGCCGCCGCTGCCACCGGGCGCGCAGTAGACCTTTCCGCCATGTGCATCGGCGATGGCCTTGACCACGGCCAGGCCCAGGCCGCTGCCACCACCCTGGCGCGAACGTGAACCGTCGGCGCGCATGAAGGGGCTGAAGATGTCCGCGTGCAGTGCCGGATCGATGCCGGGGCCCTCATCCTCGATGGCAACCTGCACGTGTCCCGGGGTGTCATGCACGGCAATCCGCACCCGGCCCGGGCTGGCGTAGCGCCGTGCGTTCTCCAGCAACGCAAGAAGCGCCTGCCGCAGGCGGGTCGGATCGCAGTGGGCGTTGTGCTCCTCGCGGCTGGTCTCCAGTTCCAGCACGAAGCCGGCCGCGCGGAACTGGGGATCGACCAGGGTCATCACCGAGTGCACTTCGGCCACCACATCGGTACGGGCGCGGCGCACGTCCAGCCGGGCGTTGTCCGCCAGGCTCAGCACGCGCAGATCCTCGATCAGCCGCGACAGCCCTTCCACCTGCGCCAGCAGGCTGCGGAACTGCGATTCGTCGGGGTGGAACACGCCTTCGGCCAGGCCCTGCAGGCGACCGCGCAGGATGGTGACCGGCGTGCGCAGTTCGTGGGCGATGGCGGCGTGCCACATCATCCGTTCGCTTTCCATGTGCTGCAGGCGGCGCGCCATCGCGTTGAAGTCGTCGACCAGCGCGGCGACCTCGCCGGGAGAGTTGCCGTCGGCGCTGGCACGTGCGCCCAGGTCGCCGCTGGCCAGCGCGCGCACGCTGTCGACCAGCGAATTCAACGGGGACAGGATACGGTGGGCGAGGCGGAACGATGCGGCGATCGCAAGGGCCAGCCCGGTCAGGATGACACCGACCATCCAGGCCAGTTCGGGACCGGTGGGCAGCCAGCTTTCCGGCTCGACCGTACTGGCCGGCGAAAACTCGACCAGCACCGCATACAGCAGCCAGGACGAGAGGATCATCATCACGATGACGCCGATCACCATCAGCGACATCGAGACGACGATGTGCCGGCTGAGCCCGGACCGGCGCATCAGCGGTCGGCCATCAGGCGGTAACCGACGCCGCGCACGCTGGCCGGGATGTTGACCATGCCCACGTCGTCCAGCTTGCGGCGCAGCTTGCTGACATGGCTGTCGACCGTGCGCTCCAGCGCTTCACTCTCAGGCAGGCATTCATGCATCAGTTCGCTGCGGCTGAAGATGCGGGTCGGTGCCAGGGCCATGCAGTGCAGCAGCTTGAACTCGGTCAGCGTCAGCAGGACTTCATGGCTGTAGCCATCGCCTTCCACATGCACGGCATGGGTTGCCGGATCGATCAGCAGCTGCCCGATGCGCAGTGCCGCCGGTGCATCCACGCGTGAGGATCTGAGCGTCCGCCGCAGCACCGCGCGCACGCGCGCAGCCACCTCGGCCGGGTTGAACGGCTTGACCACGTAGTCGTCGGCACCCATGCGCAGCGCGGTCAGCTTGTCCAGGTCCTGGTCGAGCGCGGTCAGCATGATCACCGGCGTTTCCCCGCGCTGGCGCAGCTGGCTCAGCACGCTCCATCCGTCCAGCCGCGGCAGTTGTACATCCAGCAGGACCAGGTCCGGACGCATGTTGCGGTGCAGGTCCAGTGCACTGTGGCCGTCGCCGGCGCGCAGGGTGCGCAGGCCCTCACGTTCAAGATAGGCAGTGAGGATGTCGGCGATCTCGGCCTCGTCCTCCACGATCAGGACCAGGGCGGCGAGGGCAGTGGAGGCGTGCATGCGTGGATCAGGCCATAAGGTGCTTGCCTCCATCGTATCTCCACACTTCCTCCATCGAAACCCCATCATCGCCGCGCAGACTGCGCGCTTCATGACCTATCCGCCGCGCCTGCGGCATTGTGCACAGCAATGAGAACCTTCAGGACCCCGGCCGCGTTGATCGCGGTCCTCGCCTTGGCCATGACGGCCTGTTCCTCGCCCGAAGCCAGCCCCGAACCCGCACCGCGCGTGAGTGTGGTCACCGTCGGCCCACAGGTCGTGCAGCGCGACGATGAGCTGCCGGGCCGCGTGACGGCCGTGCGTACCGCACAGATCCGTGCGCAGGTCGGCGGCATCGTGCAGCGTCGCCTGTTCGAGCAGGGGGCCGAAGTCACCGCCGGGCAGGCGTTGTTCCAGATCGATCCGGCGGCCTTCCGTGCGGACGTCGATTCGGCGCTGGCGGCCCTGCAGCGCAGCGAGGCGGCGCTTGCCCGCAGCCGTGTGCAGTCGCAGCGGCTGCACGCCCTGGCGGCGGCGCAGGCCGTCAGCCAGCAGCATCGCGACGACGCCAGCGCCGAGTACGAGCAGGCGCGCGCCGCGGTGAATGAAGCCCGGGCGATTCTTGCCCGCCGCCAGCTGGACCTGCGCTATGCGACGGTCAGCGCGCCGATCAGCGGACGCATCGATCAGGCATGGGTGACCGAGGGAGCGCTGGTCGGCGTGGCCGATGCCGAGCCGATGGCGGTGGTGCAGCAGATCGACCAGGTCTACGTGGATGTTCGCCAGCCTGCGTCCCAGCTGGAGTCGCTGCAGCGCAGCGCCGCGAGCGGTGGACAGTCGTCGGTGGCGATCATCGGCCCGGCGGGCCGGCCGTTGTCGGAACGTGGCGAGCTGCTGTTCTCCGGCATCAGCGTCGATGCGCGTACGGGCGATGTGATGCTGCGCATCCTGGTGAACAACCCGCAGCGCCAGCTGCTGCCCGGAATGTACGTACGGGCAAGAGTGCCGCGCGGTGCTCCGTCCAGTGCGCTGGTTCTGCCGCAGCAGGCCGTACTGCGCAGTGCCGGTGGTCAGGCCTACGCCTGGGTGGTCGGCAGTGACGGCAAGGCGGTGATCCGCACGCTGGAGATCGATGGCAGCGTGGATCGGCAGTGGCTGGTCCGGAATGGCCTGAAGGCGGGCGAGAAGGTGGTCGTCGAAGGCCAGGAGCGCCTGCAGGAGGGCGTGGTGGTCCAGATGCACGACTGGTCACGGCCCGTCGCCATTGCCGGGGCTGCACCGTCAGGTCGTCAGGGCTGAGTCCGCCAGGACCCGGCCGATCCAGGAAAACCCAACATGGCACGTTTCTTCATCGATCGCCCGGTGTTCGCCTGGGTGCTGGCGATCTTCATCATCCTTGCCGGTGTCCTGGCGATTCCGCGGTTGGCCGTGGAGCGCTACCCGGCAGTCGCTCCGCCCAGTGTCAGCATCTATGCGAGCTATCCAGGCGCAAGCCCGCAGACATTGAACGATGCGGTGGTCGCGCTGATCGAGCGCGAACTGTCCAGCGTCAAGCACCTGCTGTACTTCGAATCGTCGGTGGATACCTCCGGGGAGGCGTCGATCACGGCGACCTTCCAGCCGGGAACCAACCCCGAACTGGCCCAGGTCGATGTGCAGAACCGGATCAAGGCGATCGAGCCGCGGTTGCCGCGCAGCGTGCGCCAGAACGGGCTGTACGTGGAGGCGGCCGATTCCGGTTTCCTGATGCTGGTCGGCCTGCGTTCGCCGGATGCCAGCGTCAGCGAGGCCGCGCTGGGTGACTTCATGGCGCGCAACATCATCGAGGAACTGCGCCGCATCGACGGTGTCGGTCGCGTGCAGCTGTTCGGCGCGGAGCAGGCGATGCGCGTCTGGCTCGATCCCACGCGGCTGACCGGGTACGGCCTGACCATCGGTGACGTGGCCAGCGCCATCGAGCAGCAGAACCTGGAGATCGCACCGGGTCGCATCGGCGACTCCCCCGGTCTGCCCGGCCAGCGCCTGACCGTGCCGCTGACCGCCGATGGCCAGCTGTCCACGCCCGCGCAGTTCGCTTCGATCGTGCTGCGTGCGCGGGCGGATGGCTCGCGGGTACTGCTGGGTGACGTCGCCCGGGTCGAACTGGGGGCGCAGAGCTACGCCTGGGGTACCCGAGAGGATGGTCAGCCTGCGACGGCGGCGGGCGTCCAGCTGCGGCCCGGAGCGAACGCCGTACGCACTGCGGCAGCGGTGCGCGAAAGGATGGCCGAGCTGGCGCCGCTGCTGCCGCGTGGTGTCGAGGCGAGCATTCCGTTCGATACCGCACCCTTCGTCAGCATCTCGATCCGCAAAGTAGTGCAGACACTGCTGGAGGCCATGCTGCTGGTGTTCGCGGTGATGTACCTGTTCCTGCAGAACTGGCGCTATACGCTGATACCTGCCGTGGTCGCGCCGATTGCGCTGCTGGGTACGTTCGCGGCGATGCTGGCGCTGGGGTTCTCGATCAACGTCCTCACCATGTTCGGCATGGTGCTGGCGATCGGCATCATCGTCGATGATGCGATCGTGGTGGTCGAAGGCGTGGAACGGATCATGGCCGAGGAGGGGTTGCCACCCCGCGAGGCGACGATCAAGGCAATGCGCGAACTGACCGGCGCGGTGATCGGCATCACCCTGGTACTGACCGCGGTGTTCATTCCGATGGCGTTCGCCAGTGGTTCGGTAGGCGCGATCTACCGTCAGTTCACCGTGGCGATGTCGGTATCGATCCTGTTCTCCGCACTGCTGGCGCTCAGCCTCACGCCTGCACTGTGCGCCACGCTGCTGCGCGGAAGTACACGCGGGCATCATGGCCGCAGTGGCCTGTTCGGCGCCTTCAACCGCGGCTTCGAGCGGATGACCGGCCGCTACCAGCGTGGCGTGGCCGCTGTGCTGCAGCGAAGCGGGCGCGTGATGGGGGTGTTCGTCGCACTGGTGGCAGCGCTTCTGCTGGGCCTGAACGGGTTGCCCGGGGCATTCCTGCCGGAGGAGGACCAGGGGTACTTCATGACCTCGATCCAGCTGCCGGCCGAGGCGACCACCGAGCGCACGCTTGCCGTCGTTGAAGCGTACGAACGTCACGTGGCCTCGCGCCCCGGCGTTGCATCCAACCAGTCGATCCTCGGGTACAGCTTCTCCGGCTCGGGGCCGAGTGCGGCACTGGCCTACACGATGCTGAAGGATTGGGGGGAGCGTGCCGGTGCGACGGCTGCCGGCGAGGTGGAGGCGGTACGGAAGGCGATGTCGACGCTGGTCGAGGGCGAAGTCATGAGCGTGATGCCGCCGGCCATCGACAGCCTCGGCCGCTCGTCAGGCTTCTCGCTGGCGCTGCAGGCGCGGACCGGGCAGACCCAGGCCGAGCTGCGCGCTGCCCTCCAGCAGCTGCTGCAGCTGGCCCAGGCCAGCACACTGCTGTCCGATGTGCATGCCGATGGAATGCCCGCAGGTACCAGCGTCCGGCTTGACATCGATCGCGCCAAGGCCGAGGCGATGGGCGTGGCGTTCAGCGAGATCAGCGGAACGCTGTCGGCGGCAATGGGCTCGCAATACGTCAACGACTTTCCGAACAAGGGACGGCTGCAGCAGGTCATCGTCCAGGCCGATGCGCCGTACCGGATGGAGCTGGGCGACGTGCTCAAGCTGTATGTCCGCAACAGCGAAGGGGGCATGGTGGCGCTGTCGGAGCTGGTCGATCCGCAGTGGACGGAAGCGCCCCTGCAGCTGCAGCGCTATCTCGGCTTCCCGGCATTGAATCTGTCCGGCGCGCCCGCGTCGGGCGTTTCCACCGGGCAGGCGATGGACGAGATGGAGCGCCTGGCCCGGCAGCTGCCGGCGGGCTTCGCACTGCAGTGGACCAGTCAGTCGCTGCAGGAGCGCGAGTCCGGCGCGCAGGCCCCGTGGTTGCTGCTGCTGTCGATGCTGGTGGTGTTCCTGGTCCTGGCGGCGCTGTACGAGAGCTGGTCCATACCAATGGCGGTGATGCTGGTGGTGCCGCTGGGCCTGCTGGGAGCCGTAGCGGCGGTGCTGCTGCGGGGCATGCCCAACGACGTTTTCTTCAAGGTCGGCATGATCACGGTGATCGGCCTGTCGGCGAAGAACGCGATCCTGATCGTCGAGTTCGCGCGACAGCTGCAGCAGCAGGGACGCGGGCTGGTGGAAGCGGCCGTGGAGGCAGCGCGCCTGCGCCTGCGGCCCATCGTGATGACGTCGCTGGCGTTCGCGCTCGGCGTGGTGCCCCTGATGGTGGCGCAGGGTGCCTCGAAGGAAACACAGCAGGCAATCGGTACCGGTGTGTTCGGTGGCATGGTCAGCGCGACCGTGCTCGCGGTGTTCTTCGTGCCGGTGTTCTATGTGGTGGTGCAGGGGGTGCGGCAACGGATCGCGCGGCGCCTGCGCAGGCGCCGGCCACTGCCGGAAGGATCTACGGATGGGAACGGATAACGGTCAAACGCTGCACGACGTACAGCTGAAGGCGCTGGAACGGCGCCTGTGCCAGGCCCTGATCGAGGGTGATCGGCAGGCACTGTCGCTGCTGTTGTCGCCGGCGATGTTCATGATGGATGGCGATGGCGGGCGTCTGTTTGATCTGCCCTGGCTGGATGACTGGTTGGGCGGGCACCTGCAGGTGCGGGTGCTGCATCTGCAGGCGGTGGACACCCTGCTGTGCGGTCGGCTGGCGCTGCTGTCCAGCCCGGTGCAGATGGTGGTCGTCCGGCACGGGCAGGAGCAGGCATTGCGGGTGCGTCTGTTGCGGGTCTGGGCCTGTAGTTCCGGCGGGGAGGGCGCGCAGCTGCTGTCGATGACGGTGCTCGCGGCGTGAACGCGATCACATCGGTTTCAGCGCCGGCTCATCGCCGGATGATAGGGTGGTTATCTTCAGTACGGTCGACAAGGAGTCGAGTCATGCGTGTAGTTTCCAGTCTGTCGACGGCTTCGCTGGCCCTGGTGCTGGCGGCCTGCCAGCCATCGACACCGCCTGCCGCAGCAGGTGGCACGGCTGACCCGGCGCCGCCGGAGCCGCAGCCGCTGTCCACGAACTCGACCGCCAGCCAGACGGCCTATCAGTGTGGCGATCTGGCCGTGCGTGCGACGTTCAACGGCGAGGACGCAGCCACCGTGGTGATCGGGGATCGCACGTTCGCCATGACCTCCGAGCGTGCTGCTTCGGGGGCGAAGTACGGCGACGGGCAGGGCAACAGTTTCTGGACGAAGGGCCACGACGACGGGCTGCTCAGCCTGAAGGGCGAAGTGGACCGCGAGTGCCGCGCGGTGGAGACCACGGAAGGCGACGGCCGTGCCGGTGCTGCCGCGTTCAGGGCGACCGGCAACGAACCGGGCTGGCTGGCGGTGGTCGACGGTGACACGCCGGGCCTGCAGGTGCAGGTCGATTATGGCCAGCGGCACTTCGACGTGGGCGCGCCCAACCAGGGGGCGGACGGGTGGAGTGGCAAGGCTGCGGACGGTACCGACATCAAGCTCACCTTCCAGCGCACGACGTGCACGGACGACATGAGCGGCGAGCCGTTCGAGGCGAAGGCGATGCTGACCGTCGGCACGCGCCAGTACCATGGGTGTGGCAATTTCGGCGCCAGGCAGCCGTAAGTTGGTCGGCAGAGCCGAGCGGGGCTCGGCTCTGCCAGGCGCGTGCGGTCAGCTCAGTCCGCGCGGCCTGCGAACTCGCCGGTGGCAGTGTTCACCAGCACGCGTTCGCCATTGACGATGTACTCCGGCACCATGATCTCGATCCCGGTATTGAGCTTGGCCGGTTTCGGACGCTTGGTGGCGGTGCCGCCCTTCAGTTCCGGCGGGGTCTCGATCACTTCCAGCACCACCGAGGCCGGCAACTGGATGGCCACCGGCTGCTCGTCGATCACCTGCACGTAGATGCCGGTCAGGCCATCGGTGATGTAGCCGGCGTCGTCGCCGATGACGTCCGCATCCAGGGTGTAGGGGGTGTAGTCCTCGTCATCGAGGAAGACGAACGCATCGCCATCCTTGTACGAATAGGTGGACTGGCGGCGCAGCAGTTCGACCTCGACCAGATTGTCGTCGGCATCGAAGCTGGCATCGAGCTTGTTGCCGCCCGGCACGCTGTACATGATGAAGCGGAAGCGGACGTTGCCACCCCGGCCCTGCGGGGAGCTGCGCTCGATGTCGCGGATCTGGTAGACGCCGTTGTTGTACTCGACGACGTTGCCCTTCTTGATGTCGTTGGCTTTCATGGTGATCTGGGTCGTTGGGGGTGGACGCCGTCCCGGCGCCCGGGGGAATCACTTCGGAGCGAGGCGGGTAGCGCCGTCCAGGCGGATGGTCTCGCCATTGAGGTAGGTGTTGCCGAGGATGAAGCCGACCAGGCTGGCGAAATCCTCCGGCTTGCCCAGCCGCGACGGGAACGGGATCGAGGCGGCAAGCGACTGCTGTACGGCTTCGGGCATGCCATCGACCATCGGTGTCCAGAACACGCCCGGGGCGATGGTGTTGACGCGGATGCCGAAGCGCGAGAGCTCGCGGGCCATCGGCAGCGTCATCGACACCACACCGCCCTTGCTGGCGGCGTACGCGGCCTGGCCGATCTGGCCCTCATAGGCGGCGATGCTGGCGGTGTTGATGATGACACCCCGTTCGCCATCGGCGCCGGCCTCGTTGTGCTGCATGCGGTTGGCGGCGGCCTTGGCCACGTTGAAGCTGCCGACCAGGTTGACCATCACCGTGCCCTGGAAGCCGGCCAGCGGCATCGGACCTTCCTTGCCGAGCACACGGCCAGCGCCGAGGATGCCGGCGCAGTTCATCGCCACGTTGAGCCCGCCGAGGAAATCGTGGGCCTGGTCGATGGCCGCCGCCACGGCAGCTTCATCACTGACGTTGACGTTGAAATAGCGGGCGTTGTCGGCACCCAGCGTGGCGACGGCGGCGCTGCCTTTGTCGTCGTTGAGGTCGAACAGGGCCACCTTGCCGCCTTGGGCGACGAGGTGCTCGGCCACGGCCAGGCCAAGGCCGGAAACGCCGCCGGTGATCACGGCACGTACGGAAGACAGCTGCATTGCACGGTCCTGCAGGTTCGAGAACCGCCGATTCTAACGGAAGCCACGACCGCTGCCGTTGTGCACCGCGCCGCCCGGAGCCCGGGCGACGCGCCCTGATGAATCAGACGGCCGCGAGGGCCTGGCCGGTGCGGCTGGCGGTCGCACGCCCGAGCAGGCCGGCCAGCCAACGACCGGTTTCCGCCAGCGCCGGCAGGTCCACCCCGCTGTCCAGGCCAAGGCCCTGCAGCAGATAGACCACGTCCTCGCTGGCGACGTTGCCGCTGGCGCCTTTCGCGTAAGGGCAGCCGCCCGCGCCGGAGACGGCGCTGTCGACCACGCGCACGCCTTCTTCCAGGCAGGTGGCGATGTTGGCAATGGCCTGCCCGTAGGTGTCATGGAAGTGCACGGCCAGCGCGCTCATCGGGATCTCCGCGGCGACTGCCTGCAGCATCGCCCGCGCCTTGCGCGGCGTGCCGACGCCGATCGTGTCGCCCAGCGAGATCTCATAGCAGCCCATCTGGTGCAGGGCGCGCGCCACCCGCACCACATCGGCCAGGGGGACCTCGCCCTGGTAGGGACACCCCAGCACGGTGGAGACATAGCCGCGCACCCGTACGCCATCGGCGGCGGCGCGGCGCAGGATCGGCTCGAAGCGGGCCAGCGACTCGTCGATGCCGGCGTTGGTGTTGGTGCGGTTGAACGCCTCGGAGGCGGCCGTGAACACCGCCACTTCCTCCACGCCGACCGCGAGCGCCCGCTCGTAGCCCTGTTCATTCGGTACCAGCACTGGATAGTGGATGCCGGGCCGGCGCTGGATGCCGGCATAGACCTCAGCGGCATCCGCCAGCTGCGGCACCCACTTCGGGCTGACGAAACTGGTCGCTTCGATGCTGCGC
This sequence comes from Stenotrophomonas sp. TWI169, assembly GCF_039674705.1. Lineage (NCBI taxonomy): Bacteria > Pseudomonadati > Pseudomonadota > Gammaproteobacteria > Lysobacterales > Lysobacteraceae > Stenotrophomonas > Stenotrophomonas sp. TWI169. The sequence goes on from NZ_JBDJOB010000002.1 coordinate 18,808, forward strand.
AGGCCGGTGGCCGACAGGCGGTTGATGAGCTCGATCTTGTCGGCCGTAGAGACCGGTTGCTTTTCGTTCTGCAGGCCGTCCCGCGGGCCGACCTCGACGATGCGGACGTAGTCGCTCATGCCTCCGTCTCCGCAGCGGGGCGCTGGCAGACCGCCTCGATGTTGTTGCCGTCCGGGTCGAGCACGAAGGCGGCGTAGTAGTTCGGGTGATACCAGGGACGTACGCCGGGACCGCCATTGTCGCGTCCTCCGGCGGCCAGGGCGGCGGCATGGAACGCGTCCACCTGCGCGCGGCCGGTACAGGCGAAGGCGACGTGCACGCCATGGCTGACGCTGCCGCCATTGCCGATCCAGAAGAACGGCTTGCCATCGCGGCCGAAGCCGACCTGGTCGTGGGTGCCGGTCTGCTCCGCGGTGACTTCCATCACCACGCCGATCTGCAGTGGGGCCAGTGCCTGGCTGAAGAACGCCCTGCTGCGCGCCAGGTCGGTGCTGGTCAAACCAAGATGATCGAGCATGTTCAGGCCTCCGTGACCCAATGGGGGGCGCGCTTGTCGAGGAAGGCGCCCAGGCCTTCCTGACCCTCGGCCGAGACCCGCAGGCGCGCGATCAGGGCGGCATTGTCGCGGTCGAGCGCATCGCGGTCATGGCTGTCACGGACCTGCCGGACCAGGCGCTTGGCCGACGCTGAGGCGATCGGGCCGGCCTTGTCGAGCAGGGCCAGCTGGCGCTGCACCGCCTCGTCCAGCCGCTCCGGTTCCACCAGCTGGTGCACCAGGCCGATGCGCAGCGCGGTGTCGGCGTCGAAGTGCTCGCCGGTCGCGAACCAGCGGCGGGCCTGACGCGGCCCGATCGCCTCGATCACGTACGGCGAGATCACGGCCGGCAGCAGGCCAAGGCGGCTTTCGGTCAGGCCGAACCGGGCGCTGGTGCTGGCGATGGCGATGTCGCAGCAGGCGACCAGACCGACACCCCCGCCGAAGGCGGCACCGTGGACCCGGGCCAGGGTCGGCTTGGGCAGTTCGTCCAGGGTGCGCATCAGGCGCGCCAGGGCCAGAGAATCCTCGCGGTTGTCAGCCTCGCTGGCAGCGGCCATGCCCCGCATCCACTGCAGGTCGGCACCGGCCGAGAAGGATGCGCCGTGGCCGGCCACCACCACCGCGCGCACCGCGTCTTCCCGCCCGGCCGCCTCCAGCGCGGCGGTCAGCCGGGCGATCAGGCCGGCATCGAAGGCGTTGTGCAGCTCCGGCCGGTTCAGCCAGAGGGTGAGGACGGCGCCACTGCGCTCGATCTGCAAAGCATCGTTCATGGGATTCCAGGGTCACTCCATACCTGTATGGATCATAGCGGGCCATTGGTCATGGGCCATGACGCGACGCGGGAATGTTAGAATCGAGAACCATTTACATCCAGCAGAGAACAGGCTAGATGACGCTGTCCGAACTGCCCCTGCATACCTCGGCCGTGGTCGACTCCGTGCAGGACCTGCATGCCAACGATGCCATTGCCCGCCGCCTGCGCGAGCTGGGCTTCGTCAAGGGCGAGGAGGTCCGCCTGGTGGCCAAGGGCCCACTGGGGGGAGAGCCGTTGCTGGTGCAGGTCGGGTTCACCCGTTTCGCACTGCGTATCAGTGAAGCCAAGCGCGTCGTGATCGACGCTGCCAGCCAGGAAAGACGTGCATGACCGCATCCGCCACTGCCGCCCCCCTGCGCATCGCGCTGGTCGGTAACCCGAACAGCGGCAAGACCGCCCTGTTCAACCAGCTGACCGGCAGCCGGCAGAAGGTCGCCAATTACACCGGCGTGACCGTCGAGCGCAAGGAAGGACGCCTGCGCGCACCCTCCGGCCGCGAGTTCGCCGTGCTTGACCTGCCGGGTGCGTACAGCCTGCACCCGGCGAGCCTGGACGAGGCGATCACCCGCGACCTGTGCCGCGGCTTCTATCCGGGCGAGGCCGCGCCGGACGTACTGTTGTGCGTGATCGATGCCACCAACCTGCGCCTGCACCTGCGCTTCGCACTGGAACTGCGCGAGTTGGGCAAACCGATGGTGGTGGCGCTGAACATGGTGGATGCGGCCGAGCGCCGTGGCATCCAGCTGGACGTGGCAGCGCTGGAGCGCGAGCTGGGCGTGCCGGTGGTCGAGACCGTGGCGGTACGCAAGCAGGGTGCGCGTGCGCTGGTCGAGCGCCTGGACCGCATGGTGCCGCACCTGGATGCGCCGGTACCGCCGGCCGAGGACGGCATCGACTACCACGCCCGGGTACGCGACATCCTGGCGGTGGCCGTGCGCATGCCGGCACGCACCGCGAAGATCGACGACACGCTTGACCGCTGGCTGCTGCATCCGGTGTTCGGACTGGTGACGCTGGTCGTGGTGATGTTCCTGATCTTCCAGGCGGTGTTCGCCTGGGCGACACCGCTGATGGATGGCATCGAGGCCGGCTTCGGCTGGCTGGGCGAGGTGGTCGGTGGCGCGCTGCCGGAGGGGCCGCTGACCAGTCTGCTCACCGACGGCATCATCGCCGGCCTGGGAGGCGTGGTGGTGTTCCTGCCGCAGATCCTGATCCTGTTCGCGTTCATCCTCGCGCTGGAAGAGTCCGGCTATCTGCCACGTGCAGCGTTCCTGCTCGATCGGCTGATGGCCGCGGCCGGCCTGTCGGGGCGTTCGTTCATCCCGCTGCTGTCCAGCTTCGCCTGCGCGGTGCCGGGCATCATGGCCACCCGCAGCATCCAGGATCCACGCGACCGGCTGGCGACGATCCTGGTGGCGCCGCTGATGACCTGTTCGGCCCGCCTGCCGGTGTATGCCCTGCTGATCGCCGCCTTCATTCCCGATGGCAAGGTCGGTATCTTCAACCAGCAGGGCCTGGTGCTGTTCGGACTGTACGTGGCCGGCATCCTCAGCGCGCTGGCGATGTCGTGGGTCATGAAGAAGTGGCGCCGCGACAAGAGCGAGCATCCGCTGATGCTGGAGCTGCCCTCGTACCGTATTCCGCATCCGCGTGATCTGGCAGTCGGCCTGTATGAGCGCGGCATGATCTTCCTGCGGCGCGTGGGCGGCATCATCCTGGCGTTGACCGTGCTGCTGTGGTTCCTGCTGTCGTTCCCCGGTGCGCCCGCCGACGCCACGCTGCCGGCCATCGATTACAGCTACGCCGGCCGCATCGGCCATGCAATGACCGCGGTTTTCGCCCCGCTGGGTTTCAACTGGCAGATCTGCATCGCACTGATTCCGGGCCTGGCCGCGCGTGAAGTGGCGGTTTCGTCGCTGGCGACGGTGTACGCGCTGTCCGCGGCCGACGACGATGCGGCGATCTCGGCGCTCACGCCGGTGGTGGCCGATGGCTGGTCGCTGGCCACGGGCCTGTCGCTGCTGGTGTGGTTCATCTATGCGCCGATGTGCATCTCCACGCTGGCCACCATCAAGCGTGAGACCAACTCGTGGAAGAAGATGGGTTTCGCGGCGTTCTACCTGTTCGCAGCGGCCTACGTTGCAGCGCTGATCACCTACCAGGTGACCGTGGCGCTGGGAGGCGGCTGATGGACGCAGGACTGCTGCTCCAGTACCTGCTCGTTGCGCTGGCCGTGCTGGTCAGCGCGTGGGTCGTACTGAAAAAGCAGTTCCCCGGCACCGTGCGCAGGATGCGCGGTGCCTTGGCACTGGCGCTGCTCAAGCCCGGCCGCGCCGGCTGGCTGCAGGCGCTGGGCCGCAGGATCGCGCCGCCTGTCAGTGGCGGCGGCGGTGCCTGTGGTGGCTGCGACAGCTGCGGGCCGACGCCGCCGAAGCAGCACTGACGATGGCGGGAGAGAGCGGGGGCTGCTGCGCTCGCCGAAGCGTCAATCCCGCACCAGCCCACCGTCCACCACCAGATTCTGGCCGGTGACCGCGCGCGCCCAGGGGCTGGCGAAGAACAGCGCGGCGTCGGCGAACTCGGCCGGCGTGGTCACGCTGCGCAGTGGCGTGTTGGCGGCGATGTAATCGAACACCGCCTGCGGTGTCGCCGCGCTGGCATCGGTGCTGCGCAGCAGGCCGCCGGACAGCATGTTGACGGTGATGCCCTGCGGCCCCAGGTCGCCGGCCAAGGTGCGGGTCAGCGAAAGCAGGGCGGCTTTGGCGGCCGTGTAGTCGTGATAGGGCACCACCGGGTTCTGGAACAGATTGGTGCCGATGTTGAGGATGCGGCCGAAACCGCGCGCCTGCATGCCGGGCAGGGCGGCCTGCACGGTGTTGAGCGCGCCGCGCACGCTGCCTTCGAACTGCGCCTGGAACGCCGGCCAGCCAATGTCGGCGGCGCCGTCGCGCGCATCACCATTGAAGGAGAAATCGGCCAATGCGTTGTTGACCACGGTGGTCACGCCCTGGCCGAAATGCGCCAGCGCCTGCTGCAGCAGTGCCTCGATCTGGCTCCGGTCGGTGACGTCGGCGCGGAGCGCGAGTGCCTGCCCGCCCAGCTCCACCGCCAGCGCACGTGCGGCCGCCTCGCTGCGGTGGTAGTTGATGATGACCCGGGCACCCTGCGCGGCGAATGCGCGGGCGATATGCTGGCCAAGGCCGCGGCCAGCGCCGGTGACCAGTACCAGCTGTTCGCTGATCTGCATGGGAGATGCGGTCCATTGCATGAAGAGTCCTGCAGCGTAGCAGCGATGATGCTTGCCGGACCGGGCATGCTGCCGCTAGCCTGCGGGGCATGAACCAGACTCCCCTGCGATTGCTCATTCACGGCGCTTCCGGGCGCATGGGCCAGGCCCTGCTGCGGCTGGCCGCCGATCATCCCGAAACCCTGCAGATCGTGGCGGCGGTGACCGGCCGCGCGCCGGCCCAGCGGGTGGTCGACGGAGTGCCGTTCTTTGCCGCCAGCGAGCTGGCAGGGGCGCCGGCATTCGATGTGGCCATCGACTTCAGCCTGCCGGAAGGCTTCGATGCGATGCTGGCCCTGTGCGTTGAACGCGGCGCAGGCCTGGTATCGGGTACCACCGGCATCTCCAGTGCGCAGCGCCAGGCGCTGGACGCCGCCGCGGCGCGCATTCCGCTGGTATGGGCTTCGAACTTCAGCCTCGGTGTCGCGGTGCTGGACGAGCTGGTCGAGCGCGCTGCGCAGGCCCTGTCGGGCTGGGACTGCGACATCGTGGAATCGCACCATACGCAGAAGAAGGATGCGCCCTCGGGAACGGCACTGACCCTGGGCGCAGCCGCACAGCGGGGTGGGGCGGATCCGCAGTACGCCAGCCTGCGGGCCGGCGATATCGTGGGTGAGCATCTGGTGCAGTTCACCGGCCTGGGCGAGCGCATCGAACTGGTCCACCGGGCGACCAACCGCGACATCTTCGCCCGCGGTGCGCTGTTTGCCGCCCGCCAGCTGCAGGGGCGGACGCCCGGGAGCTACCGGGTGCGCGACCTGCTGGACACCCCGGCGGACTGATTCACGGGGTCGGATCCCTTTCCCACGGAAAGGGATCTGACCCCTCGCCGCGATTGGGGTCAGAGCCCTTTTCCCACATGAAAAGGGATCCGACCCCGGCCATCGCGCTTTGCACACGCGGGCGTATTGAAATGAATACGCAGTCGCCTGTTCATGAAGCGACTCAACCGCTGGCGCGAGCGCTCCGGCAGCGCTACAATTCGCACTCGCCGAATCACCAAAGCCGGACCGGTCCTGAACCGTACGTCCGCGCTTTTTTGCAACCGGATTTCCGTGAAGCACAGGCGTGACTTCGGCACCCCCTCGGTAGCCAAAGTGAGATTTCCGTGACCCAAGCCGCAATCCTCGTCCTCGAAGACGGCACCGTATTCGAGGGCGAATCCGTAGGCGCGCCCGGCCTGTCCGTCGGTGAAGTGGTGTTCAACACCGCCATGACCGGTTACCAGGAAGTGCTGACCGATCCGTCCTACGCCCGGCAGATGGTCACGCTGACCTATCCGCATATTGGCAACACCGGCATGACCGACCAGGACGACGAAGCCTCCAAGGTGTGGTCGGCCGGCCTGATCGTGCGCGATGTGCCGCGCCGCCCCAGCAACTGGCGCAGCCAGGTGTCGCTGCAGGACTGGCTGATCCAGCGTGGCGTGGTGGCCATCGCTGGCATCGATACCCGCAAGCTCACCCGCATCCTGCGCGAGAACGGCGCCCAGAACGGTGCGCTGATGGCAGGTGACATCGATGTTGAGAAGGCGCTGGAAGCCGCCCGCAAGTTCCCGGGCCTGAAGGGCATGGATCTGGCCAAGGTCGTCACTACCGAGAAGACCTATGTCTGGACCGAGGGCCAGCTGGACCTGGATGCCAACGCCTTCGTCAGCGTGCCGGCCCGCTTCAAGGTCGTGGCCTACGATTTCGGCGTGAAGACCAACATCCTGCGCATGCTGGCCGAACGCGGCTGCGAAGTGACCGTGGTGCCGGCGCAGACCCCGGCGGCTGAAGTGCTGGCGCTGAAGCCCGACGGTGTCTTCCTGTCCAATGGCCCGGGTGACCCGGAGCCGTGCGATTACGCGATCGCCGCGATCAAGACCTTCATCGACGTGAAGATTCCGACCTTCGGCATCTGCCTGGGCCACCAGCTGCTGGGCCTGGCCTCGGGCGCGCAGACCGTCAAGATGGGCCATGGCCACCATGGTGCGAACCATCCGGTGCAGGACCTGGACAGTGGCCGGGTGATGATCACCTCGCAGAACCATGGTTTCGCGGTCGATGAAGCCACCCTGCCGGCGACGTTGCGCGTGACCCACCGGTCGCTGTTCGATGGCACCAACCAGGGCATCGCACGCACCGATGTGCCGGCGTTCTCCTTCCAGGGCCATCCGGAAGCGTCGCCGGGCCCGCACGACGTCGGTCCGCTGTTCGACCGTTTCGTGACCCTGATGGAACAGGCCAAGGCGTGATCCGCAGGCCACCGGCCACCGGTGGCACCGCGATGGACCGTAAGCCCCCGCATTGCTGCTGCCTCCCGGCGCGGCGCTGCGGATCGAGATTCCTGATCGACAGCGTGCGATCACTCCCCCTTGTCACGCTGTACTGACTTAGAGAAGAAAATGCCCAAGCGCACTGACCTAAAGACCATCCTCATCATCGGTGCCGGCCCGATCGTCATCGGCCAGGCCTGCGAGTTCGACTACTCCGGCGCCCAGGCCTGCAAGGCCCTGCGCGACGAGGGTTACCGCGTGGTGCTGGTCAACAGCAACCCGGCCACGATCATGACCGACCCGGAGATGGCCGACGCCGTCTACATCGAGCCGATCAACTGGCAGACGGTCGAGAAGATCATCGCCAAGGAGAAGCCCGACGCGCTGCTGCCGACCATGGGGGGACAGACCGCGCTGAACTGCGCGCTGGACCTGGCCGACAACGGCGTGCTGGAGAAGTACAACGTCGAGCTGATCGGTGCCAAGCGCGAAGCGATCCGCATGGCCGAAGACCGCGAGCTGTTCCGCGTGGCGATGGGCGAGATCGGCCTGGAGTGCCCGACCGCCGCCGTCGCTCACACGCTGGACGAAGCGCTGGAGATCCAGACCCGCGTCGGCTACCCGACCATCATCCGTCCGAGCTTCACCCTGGGCGGCAGCGGCGGTGGTATCGCCTACAACCGCGAAGAGCTGGTGGAAATCGTCAGCCGCGGCCTGGAACTGTCGCCGACCACCGAAGTGCTGGTGGAAGAGTCGGTGCTGGGCTGGAAGGAATTCGAGATGGAGGTGGTGCGTGACACCGCCGACAACTGCATCATCGTGTGCTCGATCGAGAATCTCGATCCGATGGGCGTGCACACCGGTGACTCGATCACCGTGGCCCCGGCGCAGACCCTGACCGACAAGGAATACCAGCGCCTGCGCGATGCCTCCATCGCCGTGCTGCGCAAGATCGGCGTCGATACCGGCGGCTCCAACGTGCAGTTCGGCATCAACCCGAAGACCGGCCGCGTGGTCGTCATCGAGATGAATCCGCGCGTGTCGCGCTCCTCGGCGCTGGCCTCCAAGGCCACCGGCTTCCCGATCGCGAAGGTGGCCGCCAAGCTGGCCGTGGGCTACACCCTGGACGAACTGAAGAACGAGATCACCGGTGGCCTGACCCCGGCGTCGTTCGAGCCGTCCATCGACTACGTGGTCACCAAGATCCCGCGCTTCGCCTTCGAGAAGTTCCCGGCCGCCGATGCACGCCTGACCACCCAGATGAAGTCGGTGGGCGAAGTCATGGCGATGGGCCGCACCTTCCAGGAATCGGTACAGAAGGCGCTGCGCGGCCTGGAAACCGGCAAGGTCGGCTTCGACCCGACCGGTCTTGACCTGGCCAACGAGGAAGACCTGCAGACCCTGCGCCGCGAGCTGAAGGCACCGGGTCCGGAGCGCCTGTTCTACGTGGCCGACGCGTTCCGCGCCGGCATGAGCGTGGAAGAGATCCATGCGCTGTCGTTCATCGACCACTGGTTCCTGGACCAGATCGAGGAAATCATCGCTGCCGAAGGTGAAGTCGCTGCCGATGGCATCGATGCACTGGACGCCGCCCGCCTGCGCAGGCTCAAGCGTGCCGGTTTCTCCGACGCCCGCCTGGCCCAGCTGACCGGCACCAACGAAGCGGCCATCCGCGCACTGCGTCGTGCCCACAAGGTGCGCCCGGTCTACAAGCGCGTGGACTCCTGTGCTGCCGAGTTCGCCACCGGCACCGCCTACCTGTATTCGACCTACGAGGACGAGTGCGAGGCCGCGCCGAGCAACCGCGACAAGATCATGATCCTGGGCGGCGGTCCGAACCGCATCGGCCAGGGCATCGAGTTCGACTACTGCTGCGTGCATGCGGCGCTGGCGCTGCGCGAGGATGGTTATGAAACCATCATGGTCAACTGCAACCCGGAAACCGTTTCGACCGACTACGACACCTCCGACCGCCTGTACTTCGAGCCGCTGACGCTGGAAGACGTGCTGGAGATCGTCGAGCTGGAACAGCCGAAGGGCGTGATCGTGCAGTACGGCGGGCAGACGCCGCTGAAGCTGGCGCGCGCGCTGGAAGCCAATGGCGTGCCGGTGATCGGTACCAGCCCGGACTCCATCGACCTGGCCGAGGACCGCGAGCGTTTCCAGCAGCTGGTGGACAAGCTGGGCCTGAAGCAGCCGCCGAACCGTATCGCCCGCAACGACCAGGAAGCCCTGCTGCTGGCCCGCGAGATCGGCTACCCGCTGGTGGTGCGTCCGAGCTACGTGCTCGGTGGCCGTGCGATGGAGATCGTGTACGGCGAAGCCGATCTGGCCCGCTACGTGCGTGATGCGGTGAAGGTGTCCAACGATTCGCCGGTGCTGCTGGACCGCTTCCTCGACAACGCTGTCGAGTGCGATGTCGACATCATCGCCGACAAGGATGGCAACGTGCTGATCGGTGGCGTGATGGAGCACATCGAAGAGGCCGGCGTGCACTCGGGCGACTCCTCGTGCTCGCTGCCACCGTACTCGCTGTCGGCCGAGACCCAGGCCGAGCTGCGTCGCCAGGTGGTGGAGCTGGCCAAGGCGCTGAACGTGGTGGGCCTGATGAACACCCAGTTCGCGATCCAGACCAGCGACGAGGGCGACGACACCGTCTACCTGCTTGAAGTGAACCCGCGTGCCTCGCGCACGGTGCCGTTCGTGTCCAAGGCCACCGGCATGCCGCTGGCCAAGATCGCCGCACGCTGCATGGCCGGCAAGACCCTGGCCGAGCAGGGCGCGACCGAAGAGATCGTGCCGGACTACTACTCGGTGAAGGAAGCGATCTTCCCGTTCGCCAAGTTCCAGGGCGTCGATCCGATCCTCGGGCCGGAAATGCGGTCCACCGGCGAGGTGATGGGCGTCGGTCGCAGCTTCAACGCCGCCTTCGCACGCGCGCAGGAAGCCGGCGGCATCAAGGCCCCGCCGATCGGCAAGGCCTTCGTGTCGGTGCGCGACCCGGACAAGAAGCGCGTGCTGCCGGTCGCCAAGGCGCTGCTGGCGCGCGGCTACAGCCTGGTGGCCACCCGTGGCACCGCCGCCTGGCTGCAGCAGCATGGCATGCAGTGCGAGATCATCAACAAGGTGGTCGAGGGTCGTCCGCACATCGTCGATTCGATCAAGAACGGCGAGATCGTCTACATCGTCAACACGACCGAAGGTCGCTCGGCGATCAACGACTCGTTCTCGATCCGTCGCGAGGCGCTGCAGCACCGCGTCACCTACTCGACCACCATTGCCGGCGCCAAGGCGCTGGTGGATTCACTGGAATTCCGCGGCACCGGCCCCGTCTGGTCGCTGCAGGAGCTGCACAAGGAGTTGAATGCATGAGAGCCCCCATCACGATGAAGGGCGCGCAGAAGCTGCGCGACGAACTGGATCACCTGAAGTCGGTCAAGCGGCCGAAGGTGATCGCCGCGATCGCCGAAGCGCGTGAGCATGGCGACCTGAAGGAGAATGCCGAGTACCACGCCGCGCGCGAGGAACAGGGCTTCATCGAAGGCCGCATCAAGCAGCTGGAAGGCGAGCTGTCGCACGCCGAGATCATCGACGTGAGCAAGCTCAATGCCGGCTCCAAGGTGGTGTTCGGCGCCAGCGTGACCCTGGCCGACATGGAAACCGACGAAGAGAAGAAGTACCAGATCGTGGGTGACCTCGAAGCGGATATCAAGCTGGGGTTGATCGCGATTTCCTCGCCGGTGGCGCGCGCGATGATCGGCAAGCTGGAAGGCGATTCGATCGTGATCGACGCCCCGGCTGGGCAGCGCGAGTACGAGATCGTCAGCGTCAGCTACGTGGACTGAGCACGTGGCGACGGCGACCCTGCTGTTGCCCGCACGCAGCCGCTTTGCCGCGGCTGCGCTGCCGGACGATGTGGCACGTGCGCTCGGCCGTGCCACAGCGGTGCAGGTCGAGCCGGGTGAACGGGCGCAGCTGATGCGCCATTTCAAGGTCGCCGCGCCGCACTGGCCGGTGGCCGCGCTGACCCGCCAGCGTGACGTGGGCGATGCGGCCGGTGCCAGCTGGCTGCGCGCCGATCCGGCCTGCATGGTGCCGGACATGCATGGCGCGCGGATGATGGCCTACGGCGAAACCCTGCGACCAACCCTGGCAGACAGCCTCGCCCTGCTGCCGGTGCTGCAGCCGTTGTTCGCCGAGGCCGGCTTCGTGCTCGACGCGCCTGATCCGTCGCGCTGGTATCTGCGGCTGCCGATCGATACCGCACTGCCGGCGTTCGACGGTCCCGACGAGGTGCTCGGCGATGACCTGTTCTCGCACCTGCCGGAAGGCGAGGGCGGCCGCCGCTGGCGGGCGCTGATGACCGAGGCGCAGGTGCTGCTGCACAACCACTCCTGGAACCAGCAGCGTGCCGCGCAGGGCCAGCAGCCGATCAATTCGCTGTGGTTCTGGGGCGGTGGCGTGATGCCGGTGTCGGTCAGCACGGTGCATGCGCAGGTGCGCAGCCGCGATGCGCTGCTGCAGAGCCTGGCGCAGGCCGCTGGCGTGGCGGTGGATGGTGAGCAGGCTGTCGATGCGCTGGTTGACCTGCGCCAGCTGCGTTCGCTGCAGCAGTTGGGCAACGAGGCGATCCGCCCGCTGCTGGCCGCGTTGAAGCGTGGCGAACTGCAGCGGCTGGTGCTCGATTTCGAGGACGGCCTGCAGTTCCAGCTGGATCGCGGACAGCGCTGGCAGTTCTGGAAGAAGCCGCGCCAGCTGCACGACTGACCGGGGACTCGGTCGAGCGGGGGTCGGATCCGTTTTCCATCGGAGAACGGCTCTGACCCCGATGTTTGCCGGGGTTGCCGCCAGCGGCCGGCACTACCGCAGGTGCCGGGCGCAATCCCGCCAGCCTCTCCCACGCGCGGTATCATCCCTCTGTCTTTCGTAACCGGCGATGCCGATGTCCCTTGCCGCCGATCCAGCGCTGCCGTCTTCCGATACGCCGACAATCCGACGCCGTGAGGCAGCGACGCCGGCTGCATGGCCGGAGGGAACGCTGCCACTGCTTGCACGTCTCTATGCCAGCCGTGGCGCGGGGACGCCGGAACTGGCGCTGCCGAAGCTGGGCAATCTGCATGCCCCCGAACTGCTGACCGGCATCGACGCTGCGGTCGACCTGCTGGTCGAGGCCATCGCCAATGACAAGCGCATCCTGGTGGTCGGCGATTTCGACTGTGATGGCGCTACCGCCTGTGCGGTCGGCGTGCGCGGCCTGCGCATGCTCGGCGCACAGCATGTCTTCCACGCGGTGCCCAACCGGATGGTGCACGGCTATGGACTGTCGCCCTCGCTGGTGGAGGAACTGGCCGCGCTGAAGCCGGACCTGCTGGTCACCGTCGACCATGGCATTGCATGCCATGCCGGCGTCGCGGCCGCCAAGGCGCGTGGCTGGCAGGTGCTGGTCACCGACCATCATCTGCCGGGCCCGCAGCTGCCTGCGGCCGACGTGATCGTCGATCCGAACCTGGATGGCGACGCATTTCCCAGCAAGTCGCTGGCCGGTGTCGGCGTGATCTTCTACGTGCTGATGGCGCTGCGCCGGCGGATGCGCGAGGCCGGCGTGTTCGCCGATGGCAAGGGCCCGGACCTGACCACGCTGCTGGACCTGGTGGCGGTCGGCACCGTGGCCGACCTGGTGGCGCTGGATCCGAACAACCGCGCACTGGTCAGTGCGGGCCTGCGCAGATTGCGTTCGGGGCAGGGCTGTGTCGGCCTGAAGGCGCTGATCGAAGCCAGTGGGCGCGACGCGGCGCGGCTGACCGCGACCGACATCGGCTTCGCCCTGGGCCCACGCCTGAATGCCGCCGGTCGGCTGGAAGACATGGCGCTGGGCATCGCGCTGCTGCTGACCGAGGACCCGCGGCAGGCGCGGGAGATCGCGCAGACGCTGGAGCAGATCAATGCGGAACGCCGCGCCGTGCAGCAGTCGATGACCGACGATGCCGAGCAGGCGCTGACCCGAGTTGTGCTGGACATGGCCGGGCAGCGGCCGGTGGCGGCCTGCCTGTTCGATGCCGAGTGGCATCCGGGCGTGGTCGGTCTGGTGGCCTCGAAGATGAAGGATCGCCTGCACCGGCCGGTGATCGCCTTCGCGCCGGCCGAGCCCGGTGCCGACACCCTGCGTGGCTCCGCGCGTTCGATTCCGGGCCTACATATCCGTGACGCGCTGGCATTGGTCGATTCACGGCATCCCGGCCTGATCGAACGCTTCGGCGGTCACGCCATGGCGGCCGGCCTCAGCCTGCGGCTCGATCATGTCGACGCCTTCAAGGCGGCCTTCGTTGCCGTCGTGCTGGAGATGCTCGACCCAGCGGCACTTCAACAGCAGGTGCTCAGCGACGGTGAACTGGCGGCGGACGAGCTCGACCATCGCCATGCCGATGCGCTGCGCCTGGCCGGTCCTTGGGGCCAAGGCTTCCCGGAGCCGCTGTTCGATGGCCATTTCGAAGTGGCCAACTGGCGCGTGCTGAAGGAGCGGCACCTCAAGCTGGAACTGCGGCTGCCGGGCGTACCCGGCACGATCAACGCGATCCATTTTGGCGGCTGGCATGGCAATGCGCCGAGCCGCCATGTGCACCTGGCCTACCGGCTGGCCTGCGACGACTATCGCGGTGGTAGCGCCATCCAGCTGATTGTCGAGCATTGCCTGCCGGCGTGAGGCAGCGTTCGCGCACTCCCGCCGGGGCCAGCGTTGGCGACGGGGTCGCGGGGAAGGAAATGTGAGGAAATTCGCAGTTCCTTGAATTTCCTTAATGAATTCATCTCTTTATCCAGAGGCAAAAGCGTCAAAAAGCTGGCGCATGTCACCTGCCGGTGGCAAAGTCGGGCCACGACCAACATGGGACGACGGAACGCCCGATGTACGCCGAATCACTGCTTCCCGGCGCCGCACTGCAGCGCCTGCACCAGGACCGACGCCTGATCCGCGTCGAAACCGCACTGGATCCGGACACTTTCCTGGTCAAGCGTTTCGAGGGCAGCGAGGCGGTGTCCAGCCCGTTCGCCTACCGTATCGAACTGCTGTCGGTCCAGCCGCGGCTGGAGCTGAAACAGCTGGTCGGGCAGCCGCTGCGCCTGCAGCTGGGCGATGAATTCGGCAACCGCAGCGTGCACGGCTACGTTCGCGAGTTCGCCAGTACCGGCCAACAGGCCCAGTTCAGTGCCTACCGGGCCGAGCTCGCGCCCTGGTTCGCCTTCCTCGATTACACCTGCAACTGCCGGATCTTCCAGGACCGCAACGTGCTGCAGATCATCGAGGAGGTGTTCCAGGGCTACGCACAGCTGGCGAAGTTCCGCTACGACCTCAATGCCGGCAAGCTGCCGCCGCTGCCGTACTGCGTGCAGTACAACGAGTCCGATTTCGCCTTCGTCAGTCGCCTGCTGGAAGATGCCGGCCTGTACTACAGCTTCGTCCATGACGAAGAGGGCCATACGATGGTGATCAGCGACGATTCAACGCTGAGCACCGCGCACGGCGAACCGCAGCCCATCGCGTTCGTGTCCGACCAGGGCACGTTGGCCAGCACCGGTCTGCACCGCTGGGGTGCACGCCGACGCGTCGGGCCCAGCGTGCAGACCCTGCGCAGTTTCGACTTCAAGCAGCCGGGCCAGACGCTGGATGGCAACCAGGGCAATCAGGTGCCGCTGGGCCTGCTGCCGCCGCTCGAGCAGTACCGCTACGACGGTGCGGCGCGTTTCACCAACAGCCGCATTGGCCAGGCGCTGGCGGCGGTGCGCAACGAGGAAGTGGCGTGGCCGACCAAGCTGTTCGAGTGCGCGGGCAATGCCGGTGAACTCGATGCCGGCGCCTGCTTCGAACTGGAGCGGCACCCGGATTTCATCGGACGTGACGATACCGACCGCAGCTTCTTCGTGGTGAGTGTGCAGCGGGAAGGCCACAACAATTTCGCTGCCGATTTCGGCAGCGCTGAAGCCCCGAGTGTTGAAGTGCAGGCCGAGGTGCTGCGCCGTCGTATCCCCTACAGGCCGCTGCGGCGGACGCCGTGGCCGCGCATGCCGGGACCGCAGACCGCCACCGTGGTCGGTCCGCCGGGGGAGGAACTGCATGCCGACCGCTATGGCCGGGTGAAAGTGCAGTTCCATTGGGACCGCCAGCTCGATCGCCGCGAGAATGCCTCGTGCTGGATCCGCAGTGCGAGTCCGTGGGCAGGCGCCGACATGGGTGGCGTGTCGCCGCCGCGCGTGGGCCAGGAGGTGATCGTCGATTTCCTCGATGGCGACCCGGACCGCCCCATCATCACCGGTCGTGTCTACAACGAGGACAACATGCCGCCGTTCGGCATGGAGGTGAGCGGCCTCAAGTCGAAGACGGTCAAGGGCGCGGGCTGGAATGAGATCACCATGCATGATGGCGCCGGTGGCGAGCTGCTGAACATGCGGGCGCAGCGTGACATGGTCACCACCGTGCTCAACGACCAGAACGCCAGCGTCAAGAACAACAAGTCCACATCGGTGTCGGTCAACCATCGAATGGACGTCGGCGCCAACCAGGACATCAGCGTCGGCGGCAACCGTGGCATCACGGTCACCGGCACCGACACGCTCGGCGTTACCGGCACCCGCACCACCAATGTGACCGGCGCGGTGACCGAGAAGTACGAAGCAGGGGAAACCAAGACGATCTCTGCGGCCGGCTATACCGAAACCATCACCGGCGACTTCAAGACCACCCTGACCGGCAACTTCACCAGCCAGCGCACCGGCACGTGGACCGAGACCGTCACCTCGACCTCCAGTCGCACGGTTGGCGGACTGGTGACGGAGACGCTGAATGCCGCGCGGGAGGTGACCATTACCGGTCATGACAAGCGCAGCGTGCAGGGCAAGGTCGACGACAGCAATGTCGGCGAGCGGGTGATCGACGTCACCGGCAATTTCAGCCAGGACGTGACCGGTACGCACAGCCAGGGCTCGGATGGCGCGATGAGCCTGGAGTCGGCGGTCAAGCTGTCCACCAAGGTGGGTGGCTCGGTCATCGAGATCACCGACAGCGCCATCAAGATCACCGCCGGTGGCTCGGAAGTGGTCATCGACGCAGGCGGTGTGTCAGTCAACGGCAGCGAGATCAAGCTCAACTGCTGAACAGCACGGGAGATACACCATGCAGGACACCCCCATGCTGCGCGGCCTGAACGCATTGCGCGATGCCTGGCTGGAGGCCAGCGCCGACAGCAGCAGGCGCCTGTTGGTATGGCGTCTGCCGGCTGCCGCCAGCCGCCTGCTGGCCGCGTTCTTCGAGATGCAGCGCAACGACGCAGGGCGTGATACGCCGGACTGCTTCCTGCGCATCGATACCGCCTATGAGCTGGGCTTCCGTTACAGCCGGCAGGTCAAGCAGGATCTGCTCGACCGTTATCTGGCCAGCCAGGACGATCTGCGCGCGCAGCAGGTGCCATTGGGCTGGCGTGGCCCGAGCGAGGCGCATCCGGACAGCGCGCAGGGTGTGGTCGATGTGCTGGAGAGTTTCATCGACCATCACGGCGAGCATCTGCGCCTGCTGGCTGCCGTGCTGGAACCGGAGCGTTGCGTGCCCGGTGAAGGCTTCGAGCGCTGGCTGGATGCGGCGCTGGCCGCTGCGCCGGGAGAGCGCCTGCGACTGGTGCTGGTGGATACCGAAGAGGACCCGCGCTGGCAGCCGCTGCTGGAGCGTCATGCCAGGACCGCACGGGTGGTCACCGCACCGGTCGACATGTTTGCGATTGCCCGGGATACCGCCGCGCAATCCGGTGGTCGCGGTCCGGAAGTGCTGTACCGGCAGCTGCTGGCGGACCTGATGCTGCTGCTGGAGCGAGGCAGTCCGTCGCAGGTGGTGGCCCGCGCCGGACGCGCGCAGGGCCTGGCGCAGCGGCATGGCTGGCAGGACCAGCAGTCGGTGGTGCAGATGATGGTGGCTGGTGCCTGGCTGAAACATGGCGATCACAGCCAGGCGATCAACAGCTACCGGCAGGCACGCAGCGCCGCCGAAGGTGCACGTGCCGGCGGCAATCCTGCCGCGCCGGAACTGGTGATGCAGAGCTGGTTCGGTGAAGCGGGCTGCTGGTTGGCGGCCAAGCAACCCGAGCGTGCGGCACACACCTACCTGCAGGCATCCGCGTCCGCAGCCAGCATTCCGCACCCCATGTTCGCACTGGAGGGCCAGCGCATGGCGGGCTGGTGTCATGTGCAGGCGGGCCAGCGAGAGGCTGCGCGCACGCAGCTGCTGGAGGCGATCCGCATCGCCAAGCCGCTGTCGCCGGCCGATCGCAAGGCGACGACGCTGCCGCAGGCATTGTGGGATCTGCTGCAGCTTCAGGACGCACGACGCTGCCAGCAACTGCAGCAGGTCGCCACTGACTACCTGCAGGCCAGCACCGGCCTGCTGGAGAAGGCGGACGCGCAGGGGCGCGCACTCGGCCCGCGTCCTCCGCGTCCGGCGCTGGATGCCATCGACGCCGAGCTCGATGCCGCGCTGGAGCGCGGTTTTCATCGTGCGCAGCAGGAACGCGAGCGGCTGATCCAGGGCGGTGACGAATTCTTCCGCAAGATCGTGGCCGTCGGCCGTGATTTCCTCGACCCGGGCTGGAACGGCCTGCCGGCGATCGAACACCCGCTCGACCACGAGATTCCGGTGTGGAGCGAGCCCCCGGCGATGCAGCCGCTGCCCGATCCCAGTGGCCTGCTGCAGCCGCCCGTGGCGGCGCCTGCAGGGCCCGCCGTTACAGGAGTGGCTGTTGCATGAAGTCGAACAAGACCGTGGTGATGCTGGTGGCCATCGTGCTTGGCATCATCGTCGTGACCTGGATCAGCGCCGAGTACCGTGACGAAGTAAAGGCGTTCCTGCGCGCGTTGTTCCGCGCCTTGTAAAGCAACAGGGAGTGTTGCCGTGAGCATCGCCGCCAAGCATTTCGATCCGCAGTTGGGTATCGACATCCACATGTATGCGGTGCCGCCGTGCCCGCTGCCGACGCCGCACATCGGCCTGGTGCTCGATCCGTTCGACTACATCCCGTTCATCGGTTCGACCATCAAGGTCAACGGCGTGCATCGCGGCACCGCCGGTACCGGCGGCCTGGATATCCACATCCCGCTCGGTGTGTGGGGGCCGCCGTTGGCGGCACCGATGGGCCCTCAGTTCGACGGCGAAGAGATCTTCATGGGCAGTCGTACCGTGTCGGCCGATGGCGAGCCGTTCTCGCGGCTGGCGATGCCGGTGCTGGACTGCAATCTGGCCGGTATGATCAACCCGTTCCGGGTGAAGAAGCCGAAGAAGCCACTTCGGGCGATGTCACTGCCGACCGGCCTGAACGTGGCCATTCCCACCAGCGTCAAGGTGGGAGGACCGCCGACGGTGTCATGGACCGCGCTCGCGTTCCGCGCCGCCTTCGCCGGACTGGGCAAGCTGCGCAAGAGTGCGTTCTTCCGCAAGAAGATGGATGCCTTTGCCAATTGGCGGCGTGGCAAGTGGGGAAACCTGCCTTCGGGTTTCCTGAAGTGCAAGGTGCTTCGCGCCGAGCCGGTGGACATCCGTGATGGCAGCGTGGTGGTCAACCACCAGGATTTCGATGTACCGGGCCGCTTGCCGCTCACTTGGCAACGCAGCTACGGCTCGCGCCACGCGGACGCGCCGGGTCTGTGCGGCGCGGGCTGGCAGACGCCGGCAGACATCCGCCTGGAGCTGCTGGCCGATGGCAGCGTCTGGCTGTCCGGCCCCGACCAGGTCGCGTTCTTCCCCGAGCTGCCGCCCGCTGAGGGAGAGGCTGGGGCGATTCTCGATTTCGTCGATGGCGCGCGCCTGCTGAGGCGGCGCGGGCAGTGGCGGGTGCGCTTCAAGAACGGCCTGCAGTACGTGTTCGGTGGCGAGCTGCCTGCAGGTGTCAGCGCGTTGCCGGGCCCGCAGTCCTGGCCGATCGAGCGCATCGAGGATGCGCATGGCAACCACTGGCGCTTCGAGCGTCGCGACGGCCATCTGGTGCGCATCGTCGAGAGCGGTATCGGTGACCTGCAGGGCCGCTTCATCGAAGTGGAGGCGCGCCACGGCCACATTGAGCGCATGGCCCTGCACGACCCCGCCACCGGCCTGGCCCATCCGCTGGTGAGCTACCGGTACAGTGCCGAAGGTGACCTGCTGGCGGCAGTCGACGCACTGGGGGCGCCACGCACGTTTGCCTATGAACGTCACCGCATGGTGCGGCATACCGACCGCGTGGGCCTGTCGTTCCACTATGCGTTCGATGCGCAGGGCAGGGTGGTGCATTCGTGGGGCGATGGTGGTCTCTACGATTATCACTTCGAGTACGACGCGCTGCTGCGCGAGACGCGGGTGACCGACTCGCTGGGTCACCTGAGCGTGGTCAAGTTCGACGAGAACCAGCTGCCACTGTGCGAGATCGATCCGCTCGATGGCGTGACGCTGTTCGAGTACGACGATTTCGGGCGGACCGTGGCGGTGACCGATCCGGAAGGACTGCGAACGGCGTTTGCCTATGATGCGCATGGCAACCTGGTCTGCCTGACCCGCGCCGATGGCACGTCGATCCAGATGGAGTACGACCTGGACGACCACATGGTGTCGTTGCGTACGCCGGATGGTGTCGACTGGCAGCAGGCCTACAATGGCCAGGGCCTGCTGGTCAGCCAGACCGATCCATTGGGTGCAACCACCCGCTTCGACTACGACGCACAGGGCCAGTTGCAGGCGCAGACCAACGCACGGCACGCGGTCACGCAACTGCGCTATGACCGTCATGGACTGGTGGCCGCGGTTATCGATGCGCTGGGCCATCAGAGCCGGTTTGAGCATGATCCACTCGGCAACCTGCTGCGCCAGGTCGACCCGCTGGGGCAGGTCAGCCGCTACGAGTACGACGCCAAGGGACGCCTACTGGCCACCGCTGGCCCCGACGGCAACGGTGTGCGTTGCGAGTATGATGCCGAAGATCAGCTGCTGCGCTATACCGACGAAGCGGGCGCGCAGACGCGGCTGCAGTACGTGGGCATCGGACAGATCAGCAAGCGCCTGCAGGCCGATGGGCACAGCGTGGAGTACCGCTACGACACCGAAGAGCAGCTCATCGCGGTCATCAACCAGCGCGGCGAAACCTATCAGCTGGTGCGCGACGCGCTGGGCCGCATCGTCGAGGAAGTGGACTACTGGGGGCAGTCGCGGCGCTATACCTATGACGCGGCCGGACGACTGACCGCCACCGTGGATCCGCTGGGCCAGCGCATCGCCTTCACCACCGACAAGCTCGGGCGCATCACCCGCAAGACGCTGCCGGATGTACGCCATCCTGGACAGCAGGTACAGGAACACTTTGTCTACGACGTGCAGGGCCAGATTGTCGAGCTGCGCAATCCGGTGCGTACAGTGAAGCGCCGGTATGACCCGCTGGGGCAATTGCTGGAGGAACTGCAGGACGGGTTCCGCGTCGGCTATGCCTATGATGAAGTAGGCAACCGCGTACTGCGCGAGACCGCTGCCGGCAATCGGTTAGCGTTCGGCTACGACTTGCGCGACCAGACCGTATCGGTGGCCATCAATGACGAGCCGCCGATCTCGATGGAGCGCGACGCGCTGGGCCGCACCACGCGCGAGCAGCTGAGCCCGCAATTGCAACGCGAGTTCACCTACGACAGCCGCAACCTGCTGACCTCACAGTCGGTGTTGAAAGATGCCGCCCCGTTGTTCGAGACGCGTTACGACTACGACCGCAGTGGCAACCTGACCAAACGTAGCGACAGCGCACAGGGCGTTGATGAGTACCGCTACGACGCGATCGGGCGCCTGCTGCAGCATATCGACCCGAAGGGAAGGGTCGAGCGCTACTTCAACGATCCGGCCGGCGACCGGCTGCGCACCGAAGTGAAGCAGGTGCAGGCGCGCAAGGTGGTAGGCGGCGACGACGACGACCTGACCACCTGGACGCGCGAAGGCACCTATCAGGGCGTGCACTACGTGTTTGACCGGGCGGGTGATCTGGTGCGCAAGGGCGCACCGCAAGGGGATGCGCCGGATGACCTGACGCTGATCTGGGATGCCAACCATCGGTTGGCGGAGAGCCGCCGCAACGGGCAGTCAACGTACTACGGCTATGACCCGCTGGGGCGGCGGGTGTTCAAGCGCAACCCGACGCAGACGACGTGGTTCTTCTGGGATGGTGATGCGTTGCTGGGCGAAGTGCAGCAGGCCAATGACGCCGAAGAGGCGGCGCCGGTGTGGGTGGGGAATGTGGGCAGCCTGGTCGAGGTACGGCGTCGGCAGCGGCAGCTGGAGAGGCTGCATGAGCGGGTGCGGGAGTATGTGTACTACCCGGGTACGTTTGTGCCGTTGGCGTTGGTTGTAGAGCGCTCCAGCAGGGGCGTAAGCGCAACTAGCAGTGCTCCAACTCCCGCAGCGAGCGGCGCAGATGCTCTGCTACATCGTAATCGTGCTTCAATACCAGTGAGTTCCACAGTTGGGGCCAGTAAACGCGGTATCGGTTTGTTGGGCGGTGGAGCATCATTGGGCTCAAGTGGGTTAATCATTGCCGCCGAGGTGGTCGAGCGCGGTGAAAAGCCACCCGAGCCGCTTCACAGTGAAGCGGCATTTGCCGATCCCGTTTCAAGCCTAGTGGGCGAGCTGGGATCTTCAGGTGCCAAGGTCAAGGAAAACCAACCGGGCAAGGAGGTATGGGTCTATCAAGTTGATCCTAATGGACGGCCCATCCGGCTGCTTTGTCGCGACGGGAGGTGCGGCTGGTCAGGCTCGTATGATGGTTGGGGCAAGTTGCATGAGGAACGCTTCGATGACGGGGTTCACAACTTCATCAGATTCCAAGGGCAGTACGCGGACCTTGAAACCGGCCTCCACTACAATAGATATCGCTATTACGATCCGCACGCGGGTTCGTATGTTTCAGAGGATCCAATTTCTATTGCTGGTGGAGTAAACATATATGGATATGCAAGGAATCCGTTTCGCTGGTTTGATGCGCTGGGGCTCTATGTAACAAAAACACTTGCTGAGTGGTTGAAGGATTACCCAGATCTATTGCAGGAGGCTAGGGATAAATTCAAGAGCGCGCCTGAGTGGCAGGGCATCGACCCGGATAGTACGCCCGTGTTCTATCGGCCGAAATCGGAAGTGGACGTTATTCGCGCTAAACCTGGAGAATCCGGTGGCCATCATCCTCACGGCTTGGCGCTGGGTGGGCCAGAGGGGCAGGTACTAACGATTACGAATGAAACGAGAAAGATTAAGAATCCGAATCATAGTGCTGCAACTGGATTGCAGAGAAGAATAATAAATGTGATAAAGGCGCAGTGTAGGAGCTGATATGAATATTCTGTATTCGAATTTCCTGGATTTTCTTGTGGGAAAGGGCTGGATTTTGGTTGGTAGGGATGGTGGTGATGGATCGCCACCTGTTATCGATGATTCGATAAATGCAGATGTTCCGGCCTTTTACTTGGAGTTTCTTTCGAATTTCACATCGCTCTCGAACAAGGATGAGTCACGGTGGTTCGTCTCAATCGAGGAGTTTGCGGGTGTCTCGGATGGCGCGTTCTCCTGGGATGAGTTTGAGAAGATGAGCATTGACGCTGCAATGACGGATGCTGATGGCGAGGATGTTCGAAAGTTCTGGGCAGAGTATTTGCCGATTTTTATGGCGGTCGACGGAGACTATCAATTCGTTGGGCTGGGCCGGAGCTCTGGGGCGGTTGTGCACGGCGTTGAGCCCGAGTTTGAAAGTGTTACTAGGCTTGCCGAGACATTCGACGAATTTCTCACTGCGGCGATGAATGGCCAGTACGACGAACTATTCTTTGGGCGCTAGTTGCCGGGTGCGCACCGGCAGCATCCGCTGGCGCGCAGACGCGGCTGCAGCACGTGGGCATCGGCCAGATCGGAAAGCGCGTGCAGAAAGTTGTTCTGATGCATGGCAGACACGAAGCAGCATTCCCGACTCCGGGTGCTGAGCTGGTGTTCTTCAACGCCCCTTTCAACACTGAGAGGCTCGCCCGGATCGAGCAGGTTCACCTCTGGTCACCTCCCGACGACAAGCTCGAAGCGCTTCCGGAGATCCTCAGGGAAATGCGGGGTCTCAAGACGCTCAGCATCGGGCCGGGATCGATCGCACCGTCGATCATGGATGGACTCGAGGAGGGGCTTCTGCCTGAGAGCATCGGGGCATTGAGCATCCATCTTGGCACGGGGACGTTGGCCTGGCCGGGCGTTGTGCTACCCAATCTGAGGACGCTGTATGTCGACGTGCCGGTGCGCTTCGACACATCAAGCTTCCCCGCGTTGAAAGTACTTTCGCTCTATCCAGACAGGTCATTGAAGAATCTCAGGCAGGCCCTGGCCCTGCCTCTGGAAGAACTGAACATTCTGAATGTCCCCGTGGATGGTGAGATCTTCAACATCCTGTCTGCATCGGCTGGTGGCCTCGAACGCCTGGGACTGTTGGGTGGCACGAAGCTGAAAAGCCTCGATGGCATCGAGACACTTGCCGCGTTGACGTCGGTATGGCTGAAGAATCTGAGTTCGCTGACAGACATCCGTGCACTGGTGGGGCTCGAGCAGCTCAGGAAACTGGATATCCAGTACTGCAAGAAGATTGCCAACATCGAGGTCATCAATGATCTTTCCGCGCTTCGTGAGTTGACGCTCGTGGGTTGCGGAAAGGTGGGTCTTAAGAAAATACAGGCAAAGATCGAATCGCTTCAGAAGCGCACCATCGGGGCGACGACCTAGCCACATTGCATGTGCGGTGCCGTGCCCGCTGAAACTGCATGAGGTTCATGCGTGACTGAAACTGCATTCTCCCGCGTTTATGCCTCGGGTTCGTTGGAGGTGAGTGCCCAGGTCCTTCGGGATTTCGGACTGGAACCGTCGACGAGTGAGCTGATGCTTCGGCTGGGACTTCCTTCACGGCTGGCGGGCGATGTACCTGTTGTTCAGTTCGAAGTGCCCCACCTGGTCGAGATCGATGGCACCGGACTTCTGGCTATCGCGCGAGAGCCATGGGGCGAGGATCTGCTGCTGTGCCTGTCGGCGAGTGGCGAGGTACTTGCCGTGGGCGATGGCGTACGTCAGATCGTGAATGGACGCCTGTCGAGCTTCCTTGGGTTTCTCGAAGCGTATGAGGCATTCCAGGCCCGGGCAAAGGCGGATGATTCCGGTCCGATGGTCTACTCCCAGGCGGAGATGCAGGCCCGGCTGGAGGCATTCGAGCGGGGTGAGATTTCCAAGCGCTCTGCAAAGCCGCGATTCGATCGCAGTAGGGCGATCAGGACGCTGGTGTCGGAGTGGAGGAGGCTTGATGCCGCTGCACTGACGGGAGGGTCACGGTGGTCAATTGTTCTGGAACAGATCCAGGATGGCCTTGTTTGAGATGTCGGTCCTGTAAGGCGACATTCGGGCAGCAGAATCCGGACGACCACTGGGTGGCGTCCGGCAGCAATATCTTCCAGAGCCATCGCGGACGATCACCCGATCAACCCCGATCCGGCCTGCCATGCGTTGAACAGTTCGTCCTCGCTCTGGAGACGTACCATGTCGCCCGTCCTTCGTCGTGTACTGTGCCTGCTGGCGCTGCTGCTCTGTGCCTTCACCACGGCCGCCCAGACCCACGGCCGTCCGGCCGTCCGCCCGGTTCGTGCGGTCCCGTTGCTGCAGGTCGCGGGCGCCGAGCAGCCCATCGTGCTGAGTCGGGCCTCGATCGAAGGGGAGGTCCAGGCGGGTATCGCCCAGACCCGCGTCACGTTGGAGTTCCATAACCCCAACCGCCGGGTCATGGAGGGCGAGCTGCAGTTCCCGCTGGCTGATAGCCAGCAGATCACCGGCTTCGCCCTGGATATCGATGGCCAGTTGCGCGAGGCGGTGCCCGTGCCGAAGGACCGGGGGCGTCAGGTGTTCGAGGACATCGCGCGTCGCGGCGTCGATCCGGGCCTGCTGGAGCAGACCGCCGGCAATCAGTTCCGCCTGCGTGTCTACCCGTTGCCCGCCGGCGGCAGCCGCCGTGTGCAGCTGGTGCTGCGCGAACCGCTGGCGTTTGCCGCCCACGGCTGGCAATGGACCTTGCCGTTGCAGTTCGCCGCCAGCGCGGCCTCGGTCGAGCTGACGCTGCAGGCGCCGGATGCGGCGACCACGGGCGCAGGGCCGTTCCGCTTCACTGAGGGGCAACTGCATTGGCAGGGCCGAGGCGCCCTGTTGCCGGCGCAGCTGCAGTGGACGCTCCCGGCATCACGTCAGGCACGGGTACAGGTCGCACCGTGGCAGGACGGTCACTATCTGCTGGCACAGCTGCCGGTGCCGGTCGATAACGCGCCGCGTACGCTGCCGACCGATATCGGCCTGCTGTGGGATGGCTCCGGCTCATCAGGCCGGCGTGACCGTTCGCGGGAGTTTGCACTGCTGGACCGTTACTTTGCTGTGCTGGGAAACGGCACGGTCGCGCTGACAGTTCTGCGTGACCGGGCCGAGCCGGTGCGTCGCTTCCGCATCCGCGGCGGTGACTGGTCGGCATTGCGGCAGGCGTTGCAGGCCGTCCGCCCGGATGGCGCCAGCGCGCTGGCGCAGTGGCAGCCGCAGGCAGCCGTGAAGGAGTACCTGCTGGTCAGCGACGGTCTGTTGACCTACGGCCCGCAGGTGTTGCCGACGCTCGCCGCCGACCAGCGCCTGTTCGCGGTCAGCAGTGCGGGCGCACATACCGATGTCGTTCGGCTGCGCGGTTGGAGCGAATCACATGGCGGTCGCTTCATCGCCCTGGGGACGGATGTCGATGCCGCTGCACGCGAACTGCTGTCTTCGCCACTGGACGTGCAGGTCGATGCGGGCCGCGGTGTACAGGACGTGGTGATCGATCGTCGCAGTGAAGCCCAGGGCTGGCTGTGGCTGCAATCGCGGCTGGCGGCGGACGGCGTGCCGATGCGGGTCCGCGTCGGCGGCCAATGGCTGGCGCTGCCCGCGACACAGACGAGCGGCAATGGAGAACTGCTGGCCGGCCTGTGGGCGCAGGCGCGCCTGCAGCAGCTGGCCGCCGACCGTCGCGGCAACCGTGAGGCGATGCAGCGCCTGTCGCAGCAGTTCGGCCTGGTCGGTCCGGATACCTCGTTGATCGTGCTGGAGACGCTGGACGATTACCTGCGCTACGCGATCCGGCCTGCCGGCGCGCTGCGGACCGAGTACGACGCCCGCTTTGCACGCGTGGTCGCTGACCGCAGCGCCGCCGAGCGCCGTCGCCTGGACGACATCGCCGCACAGTGGCAGGAGCGCCGGGAGTGGTGGCGCCGCAGCTGGCCGAAAGACACACCGCCGCAGTTGCAGGGAAAGGCGTTGGACAGGGTTGCCGTCTCTGCTTCGGCCGCCGCGCCGGTAGCGATGCTGGCGGCCGCACCTCCCGCGCCCGCACCGATGCTTGCGGCCGCGGAACGCGACGTCCAGGTGTCGCGTGCACGCGCCCGTCGCTCGGCACCTGCACAGGAAGCCGCACGCGATGCGAGCACAGGGAGCGGCGCTGCCGCAGCGGCAGGGGCGGCAGCGAACAGCGGTGCGCTCGGCATCCAAATGGCCGGATGGCAGCCAGATTCGGACATTGCCCGGCGCCTGCGCCAGGGGCCGTCCTCGCAGCTGTACGACCGCTACCTGGCCGAGCGCGCCGCGCATGCCGACAGCAGTGCGTTCTTTCTCGACGTGGCCGATCTGTTGCTGGAGCAGGGGCAGCGGGACCTGGCCCTGCGCGTGCTGTCCAACCTGGCCGAGATGGACCTGGACAACCGTCATCTGCTGCGCGTGCTCGGCTACCGCCTGATGCAGGCCGACGCACCGATGCTGGCGGTGCCGGTGTTCGAGCAGGTGTTGGCGATGGGCGAGGAGGAGCCGCAGAGCTTCCGTGATCTCGGCCTGGCCCTGGCGGCGGCGGGCCGGCCACAGCAGGCGCTGGCGCCGCTGTACCAGGTGGTGACGCGGCCTTGGGACAGCCGGTTCAACGGCATTGCACTGATCGCGCTGGACGAGCTGACCCAGCTGGTTGCACGCAGCACGCCAGGGCTTGATACCTCGGCCATCGACCCGCGCCTGCTGCAGCCGATGCCGCTGGACCTGCGGGTAGTGCTGTCGTGGGATGCGGACAACAGCGACATGGACCTCTGGGTGACCGACCCGAACGGCGAGCGCGCGTACTACGGCAATCGTCTGACCTACCAGGGAGGACAGATGTCACAGGACTTCACCGGAGGCTATGGACCCGAGCAGTTCTCACTGCGTGATGCCAAGCCGGGCAGGTACAAGGTGGAGGCCAATTATTTCGGCAGTCGCCAGCAGCTGGTGACCGGTGCCACGACCCTGATGCTGCGCCTGACCACCCATTGGGGCACGCCGAAGCAGAAGGACCAGAGGGTGACGATGCGGTTGAAGGATCGTGCCGAAACGGTGCTGGTGGGCGAGTTCGAGGTCAGATAGCGCCGAGCTCAGTTCGGGCAGGCTTGAGTCGGAGCCGGGCATGACCCGGCTCCACGCGATGGTGTCACGGTGCCGTCGCCGCGCCTGCCACCGAAGGCGATGGCGGATGGACGCGCAGGCCGAACAGGGGACGCAGCCAGCGGACGCGACGGATCAGCAGCTCGTGGATCAGCAGGCAGCCGGCGACGGTGCCGGCAACCAGCAGAGCCGGTTCCAGCCAGGGGCCGAGCTGAAGGGGCCGCAGCCAGTAGAGCAGGACGATCAGCACGGTCTGGTGCAGGATGTACCAGCTGAAGACCGCCTCTCGGCAGTAGTCGAGGCCACGCCACGGCTGGTCGAGCAGCACGCGGGCCCAGCCGAACATCGCCAGCAGTGCGCACCAGGTGTACAGAGCCCGGCCGACGCGCTCGGTCTGCGCCCATGGCAGCGACAGCACCCATGGATCGAGCTGGTCAAGGTCGGGCATCCGGCCCAGGGCGCGGATGCCGAGTTCGACCAGCAGCCCGATCAAGGCCAGCGCCAACGTCAGGCGCCGGCCGCGCACGAGCAGGTCCCAGCCGCGTTGCCAGCGTGCGGCCCAGAAACCGGCCAGGAACAGGGGCAGGGACTCGGCATGCACGTAGAGGTCGTTCAGCAGCGCATGGGTGGGCGGCCACGCAGGCATCACCACCAGCAGGGCCCAGGCCAGCCAGAGCACCGGCAGCACCAGGCCGATGATCGCGATCAGGCGGTCATCGGGCCGCCATGACGGCAGCCGCGCCCACAGAGCCTGCATCGGACCGGCCAGCGCGATGGCCAGCAGGGTGTAGGGCACCAGGTACGCCAGATACCACAGGTGATTCCAGGTGAAGCCGTAGGCTGCGCCGTCGAAATGCGCGCCCGGCCACGGCCGGAACTGCCAGTAACGCCACAGGAAGGCGCCGAGTCCTGGCGTCACATCGCCCTTGTCCACCGCTTCGCAGTAAGCCTGCAGCGAGACGACCGCGACGATGCCGAACAACAGCGGCAGCAGCAGGCGTCCGCTGCGTTTCAGTGCGAACCGGTGCCGCCCGTGCCGCGGCAGCGAGAGGCCCAGAGCGATACCCGAGATCACGAACAGCAGTGGCATGCGCCAGCGGTTCAGAGCGATCATCGGCCACTGCAGCCACTCGGCGGTGTAGGCGCTCTTGAGATGGAAGCCCCAGCCATCCACATAGGCCATGGCCGCGTGGTAAAGGATGAGCAGGGCGAAGGCGAGCACGCGGAGCGTGTCGATGTCATGGCGTCGGGTCATGGCCGCAACCGGCAGGAAGGTGACGCCAGACTGCGTCCGCAAAGGTGGCGGCGTAAGCGGCAGGGGGCCACCGGTGCCGCGGTAGTGACCAATGGCGGGCGTGCCGGGATCAACGGGGAGGCTACGCTCGCTCCCTTGATGCACGCTGAGGGACCGCGACGAGATGGATGCAGCAATGGCTCAGGGCAGACTGCCGCGCTGGCGAACGTCAAGTCGTCTGCTGGTGTGGGCCGCGATCCTGTCGGCGACCGCAGTGACGAACGCGCTGGTGGAAGTGATGGATTCCGGGCGCCACGGCACCGCCCTGGCCCTGTGGGAGCCCCTGGTCTGGGAGTTCAGCAGTGCCGGAGCGGTGCTGCTGACCCTGCCGCTGCTGTGGTGGGGGTGCGAGCGCTGGCCGTTGCATGCCGACACCTGGAAGCGCCTGCTGCCGCTGTACCTGCTGGCCAGCGTGGGGTGGTCGCTGCTGCACGTGGTGGGGATGATGGTGATCCGCCACCTCGCGTACGCCTCACTGGGCCATCACTACCAGGACGATGACGGCTGGTTGCAGCGCTTTGCCTACGAGTACCTGAAGGATGTCCGCACGTTCGCGTTGTTCGTGGCGCTGGAGCACCTTGCCGGCTGGTTCGGCCGCCGCCGCCAGGGTGAGGCATCCCTGCTGGCCGCGCCGGATGTCGGTCCGCCGGTCGAGCCGGTCGAGCGCCCGCAGCACTTCCTGGTGCGCAAGCTGGGCAAGGAATTCCTGGTCGCCACCGAGGACGTCGAGTACGCCCAGGCCGCTGGCAACTACGTGAATCTGAGGGTCCGCGGCCATGACTATCCGCTGCGGATCACCATGGCGGTGCTGGAGCTGCGGCTGGATCCGCTGGTGTTCCTGCGGCCGCATCGCAGCTGGCTGATCAACCGCGGGCAGCTGCGCTCCATCGAGCCGCTGGATGGCGGCGAGGCCCTGCTGCACATGGCCGATGGGGCCAAGATTCCCTGCAGCAGGCGCCAGCTGCCGCTGCTGCGGCAGGCGCTGGCGGGAGGATAGGGGCGGGCGGACCTGCGGAGCGCCCGCCCCCTTCGTGCTTACTTCCTGTCCTTCTTGATCATCGCGTCGATGCGCGCGGCGCGGGCTTCCGAGCCGGGGTGCGACGACATCAGGCCGCCTTCGCTGGACAACTTGCGGAACATGCTGGCCAGGGCTGCCGGATCATAGTTGTGGCGCTTCATGAACTGGTAGCCGTACTCGTCCGCCGCGCTCTCTTCCTTCTGCGAGAACTGGGCGTTGACGAAACCCTCGGCCAGGTCGCCGAGCTGGCCCTGGCTGAGCTGGGTCAGGTTGCCGTTGCCCGACGCTGCCAGACCTTCGCGGCCGGCCGATGCGAGCAGTGCGGTGCGCATCTTGGTCTTGCTGTGGCCCAGCTTCACGTGGCCGATTTCGTGGCCGATCACGCCACGGACCTCGTCATCACTGGCCATGTCCATCAGGCCGGTGTAGACGCGGACGCAGCCGTTGGCCATCGCCCAGGCGTTGACATCGGCGGTCCGGTAGACCTTGAAGTTCAGGTTCAGGCCGTCCTCGTTGGCGAGCCCCTGGGTGATCTTGGCCAGGCGCTGGGCATAGGGATCGTTGGCGGGTGCCAGCTGGTTCTCCTTGTCCATGTAGGCGCAGGCCTGGTCGGCGGCCGCCGAGACCTCTGCGTCGGACAGGGTCAGCGCCTTGCCGGCCTTCAGGCCGGTGCTGGTCAGGCCCTTCAGGTCGATGGCCGAGGCATTGGCGGCCAGCAGGCAGGCGGCCAGGCACAGGGTGGAACGCATGATCTTCATTGAAATGGTGCTCCTTGGATTGGGATGGGCCGCGCGTCCCCCTGTTGCCGCGGCGGCCGGGAAGTCTACCGGCTTCAGCCCGGCCCGTGTCCAGCCGCCGGCCGGGCCGCTGGGGGTGCCTCGCCGCCTGCCGGGCGCCTGCGTTATCATTGGCAGTCATTTTTTGAACGCACGACCGCCGACATGATCGAACTGAATCCTGTCCGCCAGCGCATCACCGATCTGACCGATCGCGTGCTGTCGCTTCGGGGGTATCTTTGACTACGACGCCAAGAAAGAGCGTCTTGAAGAAGTAACGCGGGAGCTTGAAAACCCCGACGTCTGGAACAACGCCGAGTACGCCCAGAACCTGGGGCGCGAGCGATCCAGCCTGGAAAAGACCGTGGGCGGCATCGCCTCGGTGCTCGATGGCCTGAAGGATGCGACCGAGCTGCTGGAGCTGGCCGAGTCCGAGCAGGACGAGGACACCGCGCTGGCCGTGGTTGCCGATCTGGACAAGCACCAGTCGCACGTCGAGAAGCTGGAGTTCCAGCGCATGTTCTCCGGCGAGATGGACAATGCCGCTGCGTTCGTCGACATCCAGGCCGGTGCCGGTGGCACCGAAGCCCAGGACTGGGCCGAGATCCTGCTGCGCATGTACCTGCGCTGGTGCGAATCGCGTGGCTGGAAGACCGAGCTGATGGAAGTTTCCGGCGGTGATGTGGCGGGCATCAAGTCGGCCACCCTGCGCGTGGAAGGTGACTATGCCTATGGCTGGCTGAAGACCGAGACCGGCGTGCACCGCCTGGTGCGCAAGTCGCCGTTCGACTCGGACAACCGTCGCCACACCAGCTTCACCTCGGTGTTCGTTTCGCCGGAGATCGACGACAACATCGACATCACCATCAACCCGGCCGATCTGCGCACCGACGTCTACCGTTCGTCCGGCGCCGGTGGTCAGCACGTCAACAAGACCGAGTCGGCGGTGCGTATCACCCACATTCCGACCAACATCGTGGTGGCGTGCCAGACGGGCCGCAGCCAGCACCAGAACCGCGACAACGCGATGAAGATGCTGGCCGCAAAGCTCTACGAGCTCGAGATCCAGAAGCGCAACGCGGAGAAGGATGCCGTGGAAGCGACCAAGTCCGACATCGGCTGGGGCAGCCAGATCCGCAATTACGTGCTCGATCAGAGCCGCATCAAGGACCTGCGCACGGGCATCGAGCGTTCCGATACGCAGAAGGTGCTCGATGGTGACCTCGATGAGTTCGTCGAGGCCAGCCTGAAGGCTGGCCTGGCGGTGGGGTCCAAGCGCGTCGATGCCTGATGCGCACGCCTGCGCCGATATCATCGCCTTCCGCAACGGAGGGCGATGATGCGCAGCGAGAGTGAACGCAGGGAGCTCGGCGGTTTCCTCAAGGCCTGCCGCGCCCGTGTCGACCCGGCCACGCTGGGCCTGCCGGCCGGGCGCAGGCGTACCCCCGGCCTGAAGCGCGAGGAAGTGGCGCTGGCGGTGGGGGTCAGTGTCAGCTGGTACACCTGGATCGAGCAGGGACGTGAAGTGCGTGCGTCGCCGGAAGTGCTCGAGCGCCTGGCCCGGGTGTTGCGGATGAGCGATGACGAGCGCGCATATGCGTTCGCGCTGTCCGGCTATGGCGTTCCGCTGGAGTCGCCAGATGAAAGCGTGACTGATGGCCTGCGCCAGCTGGTGGACGCGATGCAGCCGATCCCGGCCTACGTACGCAACACCCGTTTCGACATCCTGGCCTGGAATCCGGCCATTGCCGAACTGTTCGTCGACTACAGCCAGCTGGCGCCGCATGAGCGCAACACGCTGCGGCTGATGTTCCTGTATCCGCCTTATCGCACGTTGATCCTCAACTGGGAGGAGATGGCCCGGGGCCTGCTGGCCGGCTTCCGCGCGGCGATGGCGCAGGCGCAGGACAAGGCGCCTTTCCTGGCGCTGGCCGAGGACATCGCTGCCCACAGCGATACGTTCCGGCAGTGGTGGCCGGAGCATGATGTGCGCCGCTTCGACGAGGGGGCGAAGAAGCTGAACCACCCCACGCGCGGGTTGCTGGACCTGCAGTACGTGGCGCTGGTGCCGGAGAGCCGGCACGACCTGTCGTTGGTCACCTACCTGCCGCGAAAGTAGGTGGGTCGGCAGGGCTGCGCCCTGCACCCGCAGAGGCTTCAAGCCACGGCAACAGCAACAGCAACAGCGTGCATTCCGTGGGATGGCGGGGCGGTGCGGGTTGTCAGGACACGCCGTAAACCCATCCCTGGGGGCTCGATGGCGCCATCCATGGCGCCAACGGTCCTGACAACCCACACCGCCCCACCTCTGACAGATCTCGCGCTGTTGTTGGTGGGTGGGTGTCGACCTTGGTCGACACATCTGTCAGATATCGGATGAAATTCCGGGGTCATTTCTTTTTTCCTGGGGAAAACGTATCTGACACCGAGAGTACTTCCAACAGATCGCGGGAAACTGTGTCCGCGGCATGGATGCGGCTGCCAAGCCCCCATGGCGGGGTTCACGGCGTCTCCCGCCATCGGCCCCACCCCCGCCATCCCGCAGGAATCCAGCTTCTGCTGTTGCTTGGCTGTGGCGTAGGGGGCAGGGCACAGCCCTGCCAGCAACCCCATTCAGGCAGGTAAGTGCAGGTCACAGGATAAGCAGACGCCTTGTTGCGCGGCAGCTTCGGGTCCACATTCCTGACAGGAGACGGGCAATCGGCCCGTTGCCGAGACAACAGGAGCCCTGCATGTCCGCTGCCCCCGCCATTGCGATTTCCCTCGATCCGGCCACCGGCCAGGAAATCGCCCGCCATCCCTTCGTTACCGACGCCGAGCTGGAGGTGATCCTCGATCGAGGCCAGGCCGGCTTTGCCGCCTGGAGCGCGCAGTCGCTGGAGCAGCGCGCCGATGTACTGCGTGCGATGGCCGCGGTCCTGCGCCGCGACCGCGAATCGCTTGCGGCGCTGGCCACCGCCGAGATGGGCAAGGTCCATGCCGAATCGTTGGCCGAAATCGAGAAGTGCGCGGTGCTCTGCGAGTGGTATGCGGATAACGGCGCACAGTACCTGCGCGACGAGCCGACGCTGGTTCCCGATGACAAGGCCTACGTGTCCTACCTGCCACTGGGCGTGGTGCTGGGCATCATGCCGTGGAATTTCCCGTACTGGCAGGTGATGCGCGCAGCGGTGCCGATCCTGATGGGAGGCAATGGTTTCCTGCTCAAGCCGGCCGAGAACATCGTCGGTACCGCCCATCTGCTCGACGCCGCCTGGCGCGACGCGGGCCTGCCGGATGGCACCTTCATCGCCGCCAACATCAGCCGTGAGGGCACCAGCCGTGCCATCGCCGATGACCGCATCGCAGCCGTCACCCTGACCGGCAGCGTCGGCGCAGGCCGCAGCATTGCCGCGCAGGCCGGGCAGGCATTGAAGAAGGTCGTGCTGGAACTGGGGGGCTCGGACCCCTTCATCGTGCTGGACGATGCCGACCTCGACGCGGCGGTGGATGCGGCACTCGCCTCGCGCTTCCAGAACACCGGACAGGTCTGCATCGCCGGCAAGCGCATCATCGTCGAGGACGGCGTGTACGACCGTTTCGTGGCGCAGTTCTGCGCGAAGGTGCAGGCGCTGACCGTCGGTGATGGCCGTGAACCGGGCAACCGCATCGGTCCCATGGCCCGGCAGGACCTGCTCGAGCAGCTCGATGCGCAGGTGCGTGCATCGGTAGAGGCCGGTGCGCAGCTGCTGGTCGGCGGTCATCAGCTGGATCGTCCGGGCAGCTTCTATGCCCCCACGGTGTTGGCCGGTGTCGAGCCGGGCATGCAGGCGTTCGATACCGAGACCTTCGGCCCAGTGGCTTCGATCAGCCGCGCACGCGATGCCGATCATGCGGTGGAGCTGGCCAACCAGAGCGAATTCGGCCTCAGCGGCAACCTGTGGAGCGGCGATCGCGAGCGCGCGATGCGGCTGGCACGCAGGCTGCAGACCGGGGGCGTGTTCGTCAACGGCTTCTCTGCGTCCGACCCGCGCGTGCCGATCGGTGGCGTGAAGAAGAGTGGCTTCGGCCGCGAGCTGTCGCATTTCGGCATCCGCGAGTTCGTGAACGCGCAGACCGTGTGGTTCGACCGTCGTTGACGCACGGCTTGCATCCTTCCTGTAACGATCCACCACCAGTCCAGTGAAGAGGGACGGCATTCCCATGTCCAAGGGTTCAGATCTGCTTGTCGCGGCGCTCGAGAACGAGGGCGTCGAACGTATTTTCGGTATTCCCGGCGAAGAGAACCTCGATGTCGTCGAGTCGCTGCGCCATTCCAGCATCGAGCTGGTCATCACCCGCCATGAGCAGGCGGCGGTGTTCATGGCGGCCACCTACGGACGCCTGACCGGCAAGCCGGGCGTGTGCCTGGCCACGCTCGGCCCGGGTGCCCTCAACTTCACCACCGGTGCGGCCTACGCGCTGCTGGGCGCATGGCCGGTGATCATGATCACCGGGCAGAAGGGCATCGTCGCCAGCAAGCAGGCGCGCTTCCAGATCGTCGACATCGTCAGCACGATGAAGCCGCTGA
Organism: Stenotrophomonas sp. TWI169; assembly: GCF_039674705.1. Classification (NCBI taxonomy): domain Bacteria; kingdom Pseudomonadati; phylum Pseudomonadota; class Gammaproteobacteria; order Lysobacterales; family Lysobacteraceae; genus Stenotrophomonas; species Stenotrophomonas sp. TWI169. The sequence continues at coordinate 53,843 of NZ_JBDJOB010000002.1, forward strand.
CCAAGCAGGCGCGGCAGATCGTATCGGCGCGTACCATCCCGACCATCGTCCGCGAGGCATTCCGTGTCGCGCAGGAAGAACGTCCGGGCCCGGTCCTGCTGGAACTGCCGGAGGACATCGCGGCCACTGAAGTCGAGGATGTGGCCTTGATCCCGACGCATGCGGTGGATCGACCGATCGCCAGTCCCGAGGCGCTCGATCGCGCCGCGCAGACCATCCGCAATGCGAAGCGTCCGCTGCTGATGATCGCCTCCGCGGCGTCACGGCCGCAGTCCAGCGACGCGCTGTCAGCCTTCGTGCTGCGTGCCGGCATTCCCTTCTTCACCACGCAGATGGGCAAGGGTGCGGTAGCGGGCGGATCGGGCCTGTACATGGGGACCGCCGCGCTGACCGAGCGCGACTATGTGCACATGGCCATCGACCAAGCCGACGTGATCGTCACCATCGGCCATGAAGTGACCGAGAAGCCGCCTTTCGTGATGCGACCCGGCGGACCGACCGTCATCCACATCGGCTATTCGCAGGCGGCGGTCGAGCAGGTCTACTTCCCGCAGGTGGAGGTGATCGGCGATATCGGCCGCTCGCTGACCCAGCTGGCCGACCGCATTGAAGGCCAGGTGGCCCATGCCGATGCACTGCTGCCGCTGCGGGCCACCATCCTCGACCATCTCGCCGACCGTGCCGAAGAGGCCGGGTTCACCCCGCAGCGGCTGGTCCACGACGTGCGCCGGGTGATGCCGCCCGACGGCATCGTGGCGCTGGACAATGGCATGTACAAGATATGGTTCGCGCGCAATTACCGCACCCAGGTAGCCAATACGCTGCTGCTGGACAATGCGCTTGCCACGATGGGTGCGGGCCTGCCTTCGGCGATCATGGCCTCGATCCTGTACCCGCAGCGCCGGGTGCTGGCGGTGTGTGGCGACGGCGGCTTCATGATGAACAGCCAGGAGCTGGAAACCGCGCGGCGGCTGGGGCTGAACCTGGTGGTGCTGATCCTCAACGATGGTGCCTACGGCATGATCCGCTGGAAGCAGGCGGTGGATGGCTTCACCGACTATGGGATGACCTTCGGCAATCCTGACTTCGTCAGGTACGCTGAGGCCTATGGTTGCAAGGGCCACGAAGTGACGGCCATCGAGCAGTTCATCCCGACGCTGGAGGCGGCGTTCAACGAAGGCGGGGTGCACCTGGTGTCGGTGCCGATCGACTATTCGGAGAACGAGCGGGTGCTGGTGGATGAATTGCGGCAGGCGTTCCCCGGGAATGCCTGAGGTAGCGCCGGGCCACGCCCGGGGATTCCTGCCGACTGACCGCCGGGCATGGCCCGGCGCTACCGGGCCGTGGGCGCCGGCCAGGGCCGGGGCAGGGTGGTTTTGCTATGCTGTGCAGCCGGCCGTGCCGGGCGCAAGACTCCCCCAACTACACGATTCCCGCAGATCCATGAGCGAAGCTACCGAAACCCCTTCCGTCGACGAAAACAAGTTGATCGCCGAGCGCCGCGAGAAACTCAAAGCGCTGCGCGGGCAGGGGATCGCGTACCCGAACGACTTCCGTCGCGAGGACTTCGCCGGCCAGCTGCAGGACGAGTACAGCGACGCCGAAACCTGGACCGCCGAGGCCCTGGAAGCCAATGGCCGCCAGGTGCGCATGGCCGGGCGCCTGATGGCCAAGCGCATCATGGGCAAGGCCAGCTTCGCCCAGATCCAGGACGAGTCCGGCCGCATCCAGCTGTTCCTGCAGGGCGCGGCCCTGGGCGATGACTACGCTGCTTTCAAGGGCTGGGACGTGGGTGACATCATCGCCGTCGAGGGCGGCCTGACCCGTACCCGCACCGGTGAACTGTCGGTCAAGGCCGCAACGATCCGACTGCTGACCAAGTCGCTGCGTCCGCTTCCGGACAAGTGGCATGGCCTGGCCGACGTCGAGCAGCGCTACCGCCAGCGTTACGTCGATCTGATCGTGACCCCGGAGTCGCGCGCGGTGTTCATCAAGCGCTCGAAGATCATCCGTGCCATGCGCGCGTGGCTGGACAACCGCGACTTCCTCGAAGTCGAGACGCCGATGATGCATTACATCCCCGGCGGTGCGGCGGCCAAGCCGTTCACCACCCATCACAACGCGCTGGACCTGGACCTGTACCTGCGCGTGGCGCCGGAGCTGTACCTGAAGCGCCTGACCGTCGGTGGCCTGGAGCGGGTGTACGAAATCAACCGCAATTTCCGCAATGAAGGCGTCAGCACCCGGCACAACCCGGAGTTCACCATGATGGAGCTGTACGAGGCCTACGCCACGTACAACGAGATCATGGACCTGACCGAAGGCGTGATCCGGGACGTGGCCAGGACGGTGAACGGCACTACCGAAGTGGAGTGGGACGGCGCGAAGATCGATCTCGGCCCGGCGTTCCGCCGCTGGCGGATGGACGAGGCCGTGCGGCACCACAATCCGGAGATCTCCGCTGCCGACTGCACCGACCGCGAAGCGCTGGTGCGGCACTGCGAGCGCCTGAAGATCAAGGTCAAGCCGTCCTACGGCTGGGGCAAGCTGCTGCTGGAGATCTTCGAAGCCACCGTCGAGCACACCCTGATCCAGCCCACCTTCATCACCGACCATCCGGTGGAGGTCTCGCCGCTGGCGCGTGCCAACGACAACGACCCCGGCTACACCGATCGCTTCGAGCTGTTCGTGAACGGCAAGGAGCTGGCCAACGGCTTCTCCGAGCTGAACGATCCGGAGGATCAGGCCCAGCGTTTCCAGGCCCAGGTGGCCGCCAAGGAGGGGGGCGATGACGAGGCCATGCACTACGACGCCGACTACATCCGCGCGCTGGAGTACGGCATGGCGCCGACCGGCGGCCTCGGCATCGGCGTCGACCGCCTGGTGATGCTGCTGACCGGCAGCAGCTCCATCCGCGACGTGCTGCTGTTCCCGTACATGCGTCCGGAGCACTGAGCCGGGGTTTTGTGACTCCCGTTTGTGCGCGCCGTCCCGAAACGGGACGGCGCAATTGACGTCTCTGGCACTCGGCGTATCGTAATTGCACTACCTTGACGCCGGCTATGGCTTGATCGGTGACGGGGAAGAGCGCAATGTGGAGAGCCCGCTTCACAATGTGACCACGATCATGAACCGGGACGCATGACACGGGAGTCAGTCCGATGCAGGGTGCCAGCGTGCGCAGCGGCAGCGTTTCCACGCCTGCTGATGACCAAGCGTGGTCGAGAAACCAGGCGGAGTACACGTTGAACATCGTCATCGTCGATGACCAGACCTCCGCGCGGACGATGCTGCGGCACGTCATCGAGGACATCGCGCCGGAACTGAGCGTGCATGACTTCGGCGATCCCCTGACCGCGCTGGCCTGGTGCGAATCGCACCCGGTCGACCTGCTGCTGCTCGACTACCGCATGCCGGAAATGGACGGGCTGGAATTCGCCCGCCGCTTCCGGCGCCTGCCCAAACATCGCGACATCCCCGTGATCCTGATCACCGTGGTGGGCGACGAGCCGATCCGGCAGGCCGCGCTGGAGGCAGGCGTGATCGACTTCCTGGTCAAGCCGATCCGCCCGCGCGAACTGCGGGCGCGCTGCTACAACCTGCTGCAGCTGCGCCAGCAGACCGAGAACGTGAAACAGCGCGCGCTGTCACTGGAACAGCGCCTGCTCGCCAGCATGCACGAGGTCGAGGAGCGGGAGCGCGAGACCTTGTCGCGATTGGCTCGTGCGATCGAGTTTCGTGACGCCGGCACCAGTGCCTACCTGGAGCGGATGGCCCGCGTGGCCGGGCTTATCGCCGAGCAGCTGGGCCTGCCGGAAGACGAGGTGCGGCTGATCGAGATGGCGGCGCCCCTGCACGACATGGGCAAGATCGCCATACCGGATGCGGTGCTGCTCAAGCAGGGCAAGCTCAATGAAGAGGAGCTGGCGATCATGCGCCGTCACCCGCGCATCGGCCATGAACTGCTCAGCGGCAGCCAGAACCGCTTCATCCAGGTCGGTGCGCTGATCGCGCTGCGCCACCATGAACGCTACGACGGCAGTGGTTACCCCGATGGGCTGGTAGGCGAAGCGATTCCACTGGAAGCGCGCATCGTTGCCGTCGCCGATGTCTTCGACGCCCTGATTTCCCCGCGTCCATACAAGGAAGCCTGGACGATGGAAGCAACGCTGGCCTATCTGTATGCCCAGCGTGGCCGCCTGTTCGACCCCCGCTGCGTGGATGCGCTGCTGCGGGGCCGCCAGCAACTGCTGGACATCTGCGCGCAGCACTCGACGGCCTCCACGCGACCGGGTGGATGAGATGCAGGACCTGTTCGCACGGCTGAAGCGCCGGCTGTCGCAGCGGCCCGACTCCGAGCACGGGCAGGTGATAGTGCGGATCGCGCTGATCTCGCTGATCCTGGTTTACGTACTGCTGTCCGGGGCCCGGATGCATCGCCTGGAGCAGTACCAGGGCGTGCTCGTGACCGTGCTGACCGGGCTGTCGATATCCCTGCTGCTGTTCGCCTGGTTGCTGTGGAAGCCGGGGCGCTCCGATGCGCGCAGGGTGGTCGGCATGGTCGCCGACTATGGGTTGATGACGGTCGGCATGGTGCAGATGGGCGAGCCTCTGGCCTGGGTCTATGCGGTGGTGATGTGGGTCACGGTGGGCAATGGCCTGCGCTTCGGCAACCGCTACCTGGGCGTGGCGATCGCCATGGCCCTGGTCAGCTTCGGTACCACCGTGTTGTTGACACCGTATTGGCGTGACAACCCCAGCCTGGCCGTGCCCCTGTGGCTGGGCCTGGTGGCGGTTCCGCTGTGCTGCTCCTCCCTGTTGCGACGACGGATGCGACATCCCCCCATGGACACTCCTGCCGTTGAATCCTCCCCGGCCCGGTCGCTGCTGGCCCGGGTGAAGCAACGGCTGTCCGGACGCGAGGACAGCGAGCACGCGCAGAACCTGATCCGCATCGTGATCACCGCGCTGTTCATCAGCTATCTCGGCTGGCGCTACCTGAGCGCGGGTGGCGAGACGCTGACCACGACGTGGCTGATCCTCGCCTTCGAGCTGGCCATCTCGGCGGGCCTGCTGGTGGCGATCCTGGTCGATCCCGGGGTGTCACACGTCCGCCGCGTGATCGGCATGCTGACCGACTACACCTGCATGGCCTGGATCATGACCATCCAGGGTGAGCCGGCAGCTCCGCTGTACGCGGTGATGCTGTGGGTCACGATCGGCAACGGCATGCGCTACGGCAGCACCTACCTGCGGGTGGCAACCGCAATGGGGTGCCTGGCTTTCCTGTGTACCGTGATGCTGTCGCCCTACTGGCGCAGCCACGACTACCTCGGCTGGGGCCTGCTTCTGGGCCTGGGCGCGATTCCGCTGTACTTCGATTCGCTGCTGCATGCCTTGACCCGTGCGGTGGCCGAAGCGCGCCAGGCCAACGAGGCCAAGAGCCGTTTCCTGGCGAACATGAGCCACGAATTCCGTACGCCGCTCAACGGCCTGGCCGGCATGACCGAAGTGCTGGCCACCACGCGACTAGATGAGGAGCAGCGCGAGTGCCTCAGTACCATCCAGGCGTCCACCCGCAGCCTGCTGGCGCTGGTGGAGGAGGTGCTGGACATCTCGGCGATCGAGGCCGGCAAGGTCCGGGTGGAATGGCATGAGTTCGCGCTGGCCGACGTGCTGCAGGCGATCAACCTGATCCTCACCCCGCAGACGCGTTCCAAGTCATTGGAGTATCGCGTCGACGTGGACGACAACGTTCCGCCACGGTTGTTCGGCGACGCCGGCCATCTGCAGCAGATTCTGCTGAATCTGATGGGCAACGCGGTGAAGTTCACCGACAGTGGCTTCGTCCATCTGCGTGTCAGCAGCCATGACGAGCGTGGCAGCGAGCGTGCCCGGCTGCGTTTCGAGATCCTCGACAGCGGCATCGGCGTACCCGTGGCCCTGCGCAGCCGCCTGTTCAACGCCTTCGAGCAGGCCGACGTCGGCCTGGCCCGCCGCCATGAAGGCACTGGACTGGGTACGGCGATCGCCAAGGGGCTGGTCGAATCGATGGGCGGGCAGGTCGGTTACCTGCCGAACACGCCGCGCGGCAGCGTGTTCTGGGTGGAAATCGCGCTGGACGTGGCGCCGACGCCGGACGTGCAGGGCGAGCTGCCGGAGGGCGGAAACGTCATTGCGTTCTCCAATCCATTCCTGCGCCATCGGGCCCGTGTACGCAGCCTGCGGGTGCTGGTTGCCGATGACCATGCCGCCAACCGCATGGTGCTGCAGCGGTTGCTCGAGAAGGCCGGCCACAAGGTCACATGCGTCAATGGTGGGGTCGAGGTGCTCGACGCTCTCGAGCAGGCCAATTACGACGCAGCCATCGTTGATCTGCACATGCCCGGAATGAGCGGCCTGGACCTGCTCAAGCAGCTGCGGGTGATGCAGGCCAGTGGCCTGCCGTATGTGCCGGTGATGGTGCTCAGCGCCGATGTCACCCCGGAATCCATCCTGCGCTGTGAGCAGGCAGGTGCACGTGCATTCCTGGCCAAGCCGGTCGTCGCGACGCGTCTGCTGGAGGTGTTGGCCGATGTGGCCGCCAACACGCGTACCGAGCCGGGCATCCAGTCGGTACCGGCCATGGAGGTCGGTGACGGCGTACTCGACACCGCCGTGCTGGACGAGCTGGCGTCACTGGGCATGGGCGATGGCTTCGAACGCAAGTTCATCGACCAGTGCCTGGTCGATGTGGACGCGAGCATGGCGCAGATGCAGGCCTGTGGCGAGCGGCTGGACTGGGAGGACTTCCGCGAACACGCCCACGCCCTGCGTGGCGTGGCGAGCAACCTGGGCCTGGTCCAGGTTGCTGCCGCCAGTGGCGAGATGATGCGCATGGCCGACTGGCAATTGAAGGCCGAGTGGACAATGCGCCTGTCCAGCCTGGCAGGTGCACTGCGCATCGGCAGGAAAGCTCTGGCGTCCCGCGTCGCAGGCATCCAGCAACGCGACGACGGGGAACGCACGCCCTCCTGACCGCCAGGTCTGTCAGCCCGCCTCGCCATTGCGGCGGGCCTGGGCGCGGACCAGCCGGTCCATGGTCCGCAGCGACTTCTCGCCCAGCTGCATGGCGGTGTCGACCCAGATCTCGGTGATGCGCATCATTTCGTGCAGCGGCACCATGGTGGCGATCTCGTTCACTTCGCGCATCGCCGCCCAGGCGTGCGGAATGCGCCGGCTGTCCCGGATCACCTGTTCGACCGCCGCAACGCCTTCGCCCACCGGCACGACGACATCCACCAGGCCCATGTCCTTCAACTGCCGGGCGGTGAAGAGGTTGCCCTCCAGCATGATCTTCTCGGCCAGCCGCGGGCTGACCCGCTGGCACAGGAAGGAGTAGGCGCCCATGCCCGGGAACAGGTCGAACAGCACCTCCGGCAGTCCCATCAGCACGCCTTCTTCGGCGACGATGGTATGGCAGCTCAGCGCGGCCTCGAAGCCGCCGCCCAGTGCATTGCCCTGGACCAGCGCGATGCTGTGGGCGCGTGCGCCCAGCCCGGCGTGGAACGCATGCACGCCGCGCACGCAGCGCTGCGCATAGTCGAGCAGGCGGGCACGGTCGCCCTCGCGGATCAGCCGGCAGAACAGTTCCAGGTCGCCGCCCAGGTTGAATACGTCACTATCGGAGGCCAGGACCACGTGAGGCGAGAGAACGTGGGCGGCACTGAGACGGTCTCCCAGTTCACGCTGATAGTCGACGATGTCGTCTACCAGGCGTGAGGCAAAGCACGGGCGGCCCGGCTGGTTGACCAGGTTGGCATGCATGTGGATCCAGTAGACATCCCGTTCGGTTTCCTCGGTGATGCGCAGGGTCGGGTGCTGCGACGGACGGGTGATGATGGGGCGTACTGCAGACATGGGTGTTCTCCGAGTGACCGTCCGGCCAACCGCAGAGCGGACGGAGAGATGGAATGTGAGGGAGTGGGCGGAACGTGCGGTGGCGAGTGATTCTATGCACCGCTCGTGAACCGCCTGCAAGCGGCCGCCGCCCGCGCTGGCCGCCAACGAAAAGGGCCCCGCCGTCGCCGGCGGGGCCCTGATCTGCGTCGAACCGTGGAAACCCTTACTGCGCGGGCGTATCGCGCAGCTCGCGACGGAGGATCTTGCCGACATTGGTCTTCGGCAGTTCCTTGCGGAACTCCACGATGCGCGGGTGCTTGTAACCGGTCAGATTTGCCCGGGCATGCTCCTTGACCATTTCGGCGGTCAGGTTCGGATCCTTCTTCACGATCACCACCTTGACCACTTCGCCGGACTTCTCGTCCGGCACGCCGACCGCGGCCACTTCCAGCACGCCCGGCATCATCGCGATGACGTCTTCGACCTCGTTCGGATACACATTGAAGCCGGACACCAGGATCATGTCCTTCTTGCGGTCGACGATGTAGAAGAAACCCCGTTCATCCATCTTCGCCATGTCGCCGGTATGCAGCCAGCCGTCACTGTCGATCGCCTGGGCGGTCTCTTCGGGGCGCTGCCAGTAGCCCTTCATCACCTGCGGGCCCTTGATGCACAGCTCGCCCACCTCACCCAGTGGCAGGATGTTGCCGTTGTCGTCCTTGATGCACGCATCGGTGGACGGGATCGGCAGGCCGATGGAGCCGTTGTACTCCGGCAGGGTAAGCGGGTTGATGCAGGCGGCGGGCGAGGTTTCGGTCAGGCCGTAGGCCTCGACCAACGTCACCCCGGTAACCTTCTTCCAGCGCTCGGCCACAGCGCGCTGCACCGCCATGCCGCCGCCCAGGGTGAACTTCACCGACGAGAAATCGATCTCATCGAAACCGGGCGTATTGAGCAGACCGTTGAACAGCGTGTTGACGCCGGTGATGGCGGTGAAGCGCGTGCCCTTGAGCTCCTTGACGAAGCCCTTCATGTCGCGCGGATTGGTGATCAGATGATTGCAGCCGCCGAACTTCATGAAGACCAGACCGTTCGCGGTCAACGCGAAGATGTGGTACAGCGGCAGCGCGGTGATGATCACTTCCTTGCCCGGCTCGATGCCGGAGGTCGACAGCCATGCCGAGGCCTGCTGCATGTTGGCGATCAGGTTGCGGTTGGTCAGCATCGCGCCCTTGGCCACGCCGGTGGTGCCGCCGGTGTACTGCAGGAACGCCACGTCGTCGTGGTCGATCTCGACCTCGGGCAGGGTGTGGCGGCTGCCGAGCTTGAGTGCCTGCTTGAAGCGGATGGCGCCCTTCACGTGATAGTTGGGCACCATCTTCTTAACGTACTTCAGCACGAAGTTGACGATCGCGCCCTTCGCGCCGAGCAGATCGCCCAGGCCGGTGGTGACCACCTGCCTGACCGGCGTGTCGGCGATGACCTGCTGGACGGTGTCGCCGAAGTTGTCGACCACCACCAGCACCGAGGCGCCGGCGTCGACCAGCTGATGCTTGAGTTCGCGTGCGGTATACAGCGGGTTGACGTTGACCACGGTCAGGCCCGCACGCAGCACGCCGAAGGTGGCGACCGGGTACTGCAGGCAGTTGGGCATCATCAGGGCGACGCGGTCGCCCTTCTTGAGCTTGAGCTCACCCAGCAGGTAGGCCGCGAACTGGTCAACCAGCGCATCGGTCTCGCCATAGGTGAGGACCTTGCCGAAACTGGAGTAGGCGGGGCGGTCGCGGTACTTGGCGACGGAGGCGTCGAAGACGGAGGCTACCGAATGGAACTCGTTGACGTCGATCTCGGCGGGAACGCCTTTCGGATAGCTCTGCAGCCAGGGACGATCCAGACTCATATTCCCCCTCCAGGAATCGTGATTGTTGGGTCCGACCCTGAGCGTACTGACAGCGGCCGGTCATTGCAGCATACCCCGCCGTAGGGGAAACGCGAAGAGGGCATCGCGCGACGGCCTGTGCGATCGCGTCAAATGCCGCCGGGCATGGCCCCGCGCCACCGAGCTGGCAGCGCTGGGCCATGCCCGGCGGGTGTTTCAGGGTGCGTGCGGTGCTCAGCCCTGCCTGCGCACCGGCGCACCATTGGCCTTGTAGTAGGGCGCGGTGCTGCGGGGCAGCGGCGCACGGCCGCGGATCACGTCGGCGAGCTTTTCGGCGATCATGATGGTCGGCGCGTTGAGATTGCCGGTCACCACCTGCGGCATGATCGAGGCGTCGACGATGCGCAGGGCCTCCAGACCATGCACGCGGCCCTGGCCGTCCACCACCGCCATCGGATCATCGGCGTGGCCCATCTTGTTGGAGCAGGACGGGTGGTATGCCGTTTCAGCATGCTCACGGACGAACGCGTCGATCTGCGCATCGGTCTGCAGTGCACTGCCCGGCGAAATCTCGCGGCCGCTGTATGGAGCCAGTGCCGGCTGCGCGAAGATCTCGCGGGTGATGCGGATCGCCGCGCGGAACTCGCGCCAGTCCTGGTCGTGCGACATGTAGTTGAACAGGATGCTCGGATGCTCGCGCGGATCCTTGGAGCGGACATGGATGCGGCCACGGCTGGGCGAGCGCATCGAGCCGACATGCATCTGGAAGCTGTGTGCCTTGATCGGATTGGACCCGTTGTAGTTGATGGCCACCGGCAGGAAGTGATACTGCAGGTTGGGCCAGTCGAACTCGGCATCGCTGCGGATGAAGCCGCCGGCCTCGAACTGGTTGCTGGCGCCGATACCGGTGCCCAGGAACAGCCATTCAGCGCCGATTGCCGGCTGGTTGTACAGCTTCAGCGCCGGCGCCAGCGAGACCGGCTTCTTGCATTCGTACTGGAGATACATCTCCAGGTGATCCTGCAGATTGGCGCCGACGCCCGGCAGGTGATGCACCAGGTCGATGTCGAGGCTGCGCAGCAGATCGGCCGGGCCCACGCCGGAGCGCTGCAGGATCTGTGGCGAGGCGATGGCGCCGCCGCACAACAGCACCTCGCGGCGGGCAGTGGCACGCTGCGGCTGGTCGTTGCGCAGCCACTGCACGCCCACCGCGCGCTTGCCGGAGAACAGGATGCGGTCGGTCAGCGCGTGGGTGACGATGGTCAGGTTCGGGCGCGGCCTGGCCAGATCCAGATAGCCGCGGGCGGTGCTGGAGCGGCGGCCCTTCGGCGTGACCGTGCGGTCCATCGGGCCGAAGCCTTCCTGCTGGTAGCCGTTGAGGTCATCGGTGCGCGGATAGCCTGCCTGCACGCCGGCTTCAACCATGGCTGCGAACAGTTCGTTGTTGCCGGCCTTGGGGGTGGTCACCCGCAGCGGGCCATCGCCCCCGTGGTAATCGTTGGGGCCGATGTCGCGGGTCTCGGCCTTGCGGAAGTAGGGCAGGCAGTCCAGATAGGTCCAGTCGTCCAGGCCGGGCATGCTCGCCCAGTTGTCGTAGTCCATCGCGTTGCCGCGGATGTAGCACATGCCGTTGATCAGCGACGAACCGCCCAGGCCCTTGCCACGGCCGCAGTCCATGCGGCGGTTGTTCATGAAGGGCTCTGGATCGGTCTTGTAGGCCCAGTTGTAGCGCTTGCCCTGCAGCGGAAACGCCAGCGCCGCCGGCATCTGGGTGCGGAAGTCGAGCCGGTAGTCCGGGCCACCCGCTTCCAGCAGCAGTACGCTCACATCGGCATCTTCGGTCAGGCGGGTGGCCAGCACGTTGCCGGCCGAACCGGCGCCGATGATGATGTAGTCGTACTCGTTATGGGTGCTCATGGTTGTTCTCCTTCAGGCCGGGACACGCTGCAAACAGGCGTCCCGGCGGAATGTCGGATCGGCGCGGTGGCCGGACGAGGGGCGCGGCTCAGAACACGCTGGCGTAGTCGCCCAGTTCGACCTGCACCGACTTGATGCGGGTGTAGTGGCCCAGGGTCGAGAGGCCGTTCTCGCGGCCGACACCGGACTCCTTGTAGCCACCCACCGGCATTTCGGCTGGCGATTCGCCCCAGGTGTTGATCCAGCAGATGCCGGCTTCCAGGCGATGGATGATGCGGTGGGCGCGGCTGATGTCCTTGCTGACCACGCCGGCGGCGAGGCCGAAGGTGGTGTCGTTGGCGCGGCGGACCACTTCATCTTCGCTGTCATAGGCAAGGATGCTCATGACCGGCCCGAAGATCTCTTCCTTGACGATGGTCATGTCGTCGCGGCAGTCGGAGAACACGGTCGGCAGCACATAGGCGCCCTGGGCCAGCGTGCCGTCGGTGGCACGGCCGCCGCCGATCAGCAGGCGCGCGCCTTCGGTCTTGCCGCTTTCGATGTAGCGCAGCACGTTCTCCATGTGCGGGAAGCTGGTCAGCGGGCCGAAGTTGGTGTCCGCGGCCATCGGATCGCCGATGCGGATGCGCTTGACGCGCTCGACCACGGCGGCCTCGAACGCGGCCAGCATGCCGCGCGGCACAAACACGCGGGTGCCATTGGTGCACACCTGGCCGGAGCTGAAGAAATTGGCCATCACCGCGATGTCGGCGGCGCGGTCGAGATCGGCGTCATCGCAGATCACCAGCGGCGATTTGCCGCCCAGTTCCATGGTCACTTCCTTCAGCGAGGAGGAGGCGGCTGCAGCCATCACCTTCTTGCCGGTGGCCACGCCGCCGGTGAAGGAGATCTTCTCGATCACCGGATGTTCGGTGAGCCAGTTGCCGATTTCGCGACCGGGGCCCTGCACGACATTGAACACGCCGGCCGGCACGCCGGCTTCGGTGTAGATCTCGGCAAGCCGGAGGGCGGTCAGCGGCGTGACCTCGGACGGCTTGAACACCATCGCATTGCCGGCGGCCAGTGCCGGCGCCGACTTCCACAGGGCGATCTGGATCGGGTAGTTCCAGGCACCGATGCCGGCGACCACGCCCAGCGGTTCACGGCGGGTGTAGAAGAAGCTGGATTCGCGCAGCGGCAGCTGGATGCCTTCGATGGCGGTCGCCAGGCCGGCGTAATACTCCAGCACATCGGCGCCGGTGACGATGTCCACCGTGGTGGTTTCCGCCAGCGCCTTGCCGGTATCGAGCGTTTCCAGGCGGGCCAGTTCGTCATTGCGCTCGCGCAGGATCTCCACGGCGCGGCGCAGGATGCGCGAACGTTCCATGGCGGTCATTGCCGCCCATGCCTTCTGGCCTTCGGTGGCGCTTTCGACGGCGCGTTCGACGTCGGCCTGGCTGGCGACCTGCACCTCGGCGATGACCTCACCGGTGGCGGGGTTGACCGTGGCGAAGGTCTTGCCGCTGGTGGCATCGACCCGGCGGCCATGGATGTAGAGCTGTTGGACGGGCAGGGTGGTCATGGGGCGTACTCCTCGAAAGGGGGCGGGAAGCTGAAAGCGCTTATAGCGCGTCGGCCTGCAACTGGAAGTCGATGTAGCCGTAGGCGATGCGTCGGGCCTTGTCAGCATCGAAGGCGCCGCCGACCAGGCTGCCGCGCAGCCAGAGGCCATCGATCATCGCGGCCAGGCCGCGGGCGGCGAGGCGTGCCTGTGGGCGTGGCAGCACGCGGTTGAACTGGTGGCACAGGTTGGAGAACAGGCGCTGGTCGTTGGCATGCTGCAGGCGCGCCAGTTCCGGCTGGTGCATGCTCGCGGCCCAGAAGGTGAGCCAGACACGCATCGCGGTGCCATTGATCTGGCTGTCATCGAAGTTGCCATCGACGATGGCGCGCAGCTGGTCGCGGGGATCGTCGCCGACCCCGGCCCGGCAGCGGGCGACCGCGTCCCGCAATTCGCGCAGGATCTGCCGCATCGCAGCGTTGAGCAGGCCGTCCTTGTCGCCGAAGTAATGGGCGACGATGCCGCTGGACAGCCCGGCCTTCCTGGCGATGGTGGCGACGGTGGCATCGGCCATGCCCATCTCGTCGATGGTCTGGAAAGTGGCCCGGATCAACTGTTCGCGACGGACCGGCTCCACGCCCTTCTTCGGCATTGTCTCTCCACGGATTGCGACCCGAGGCGTCGGGTTGGCCATCATTATGCTTTTTATTGATTGAACGTTCAATCAATAAACCCTAGGATGCGCTCGCGCCCCACGCCATGGGCCCGGTTTCCCGGTCCGGCCCCGCCCATGTGCTCCTTCGGACTGATGAGACGATCCCATGTCTTCCCAGGCTCACCCCAAGCGCTCGCCCCTGCGCTTGAACCGCTTTGTCTTCCTCAGCTCCTCGGTGTCGATCGGCATTCTCGGGCTGCTCACCGTCCTCTATCCCGATGCCAGCGAGCACTGGCTGCAATGGGCGCAGGCCGAAGTCTCGGCTGCGTTCGGCGCGTGGTACATGCTGCTGGTCGTGCTGTGCCTGGGATTCGTGCTGTGGCTGGCGTTCTCGCCCTATGGCCGTATCCGCCTGGGCCACAACGAGGAATCGCCCGCCTTCGGCTACGTCGCGTGGGTGTCGATGCTGTTCTCGGCGGGTATCGGTATCGCACTGCTGTACTACGGCGCCTATGAGCCGCTGGACCATTTCCTCAACCCGCCGGGCCAGCCGGGCGGCACGGTGGCGGCCGGGCGCGAGGCGATGGTGCTGACCTTCCTGCACTGGGGCCTGCATGGCTGGGCGCTGTACGCGCTGGTCGGGGTGGCGCTGGGCTATTTCGCCTATCGCCGCAACCTGCCGCTGGCATTGCGCTCGGCGCTGTATCCGATCTTCGGTGAGCGCATCCATGGCCGCATCGGCGACATGGTCGATGGCTTCGGCATTCTCGCCACGCTGATCTCCATGGTCACCAATCTCGGCATCGGTGCGCTGGTGCTGCAGTCCGGCCTGGTCTATCTGTTCCACATTCCGGATACACCGCAGGTACTGGTCGCGATCGTGCTGGTGATGATGGTGGTGGCCACCATCGGCGTGGTGGCGGGGGTCGAGAAGGGCATCGCTTGGCTGTCCAACCTCAACGTGCGCCTGTTGTGCGCGCTGTTGCTGTTCGTGCTGGTTACCGGCCCGACCCTGCATCTGTTCGATGGCCTGGTGCAGAACACGGGCGACTATCTCGGCGCATTCGTGCGCAAGAGCTTCGACATGTATCTCAACGATCCGCAGGGCCGCGCCTGGATGGGTTCCTGGACGCTGTTCTACTGGGCGTGGTGGATCGCCTGGGCGCCGTTCGTGGGCCTGTTCGTGGCACGCATCTCGCGCGGCCGCACCATCCGCGAGGTCGTGATGGGCGTGCTATTGATACCGCTCGGCTTCACGCTGGCGTGGCTGTCGATCTTCGGCAACACCGCCATCGACCTGGTGCTCAACCATGGCCAGGCGGTGCTGGGGCAGGTGGCGCAGCACGATGCAGCGATGACCCTGTTCAAGCTGCTGGAGTACCTGCCCGGCGCACCCTATGTAGCCGGTGCCGCAGTGGTGATCGGTTTCGTACTGTTCCTGACCCCGGTCGATTCGGGCACGCTGATGATCGCCAACCTGTGCACCCGCCGTGTCGACGACGGGGTGGAGGATGGTCACGATGCGCCGATCTGGCTGCGCGTGTTCTGGGCGGTGGGCATCACCGTGGCCAGCATCGGCCTGCTGCTGGCGGGCAACTTCAGCGCGATGCAGACGGCCGTGGTCCTGTGCGGTCTACCGTTCTCGTTCACCTTGGCGTTCTACATGCTGGGCCTGCTGCGCGCATTGCGCACCGATCCGGACGCGCCGCGGCGCTGAGCGCAGTGCCGGCCCTTGGCATTACAGGCGCAGGGCGGCTTCCAGCAGAGCTGTCGCCCATGGGGGCGTGCGCTGCAGCTGCCGCAGGTCATCGGCGGCCGGCCATTGCAGGTGGCCGTCCTCCATCTGCAGCAGCAGCTGTGGATCGGGCACGGCCTCGCCCGGCGCGGCGTCGGCGCTGTTGTCGTAGACCTGCAGCTGCGCCAGCACCGGCATCAGCCCGATCAGGTTCTGCTGCGCCAGCGGCCAGCGGCGGCGGATGTCGACTTCGGAAATGGGGTGGCCACCGGCCTGCACCCGTGCGCGTACCCGGGCGATGTGCTGCTCCGGGCTGGACAGTCCACAGAACCACATCAGCACGTCATGGGTGCGGCTGGCCTCACGCAGCAGAGCGGTGATCGAGTTGCCCCCCAGCGTGGTCTCGAAGGCATGGTTACGGGCGTGATCCAGGGCGTCGCGGATACGGTTGACACCCTCCTGCCAGGCTTCGGCATTGGCCTCCATGGGGTCCAGGCCGGCCCGCTCGCGCAGCCCGCGGGCGAACGTATCGGGGTTGAACCATTCCAGGCCGGCTTCGCGCAGCACGTGGCCACCCACCGAACTCTTGCCGGCGCCATTGACGCCGGCAAGCACATACAGGAACGGGCGTGGCATCAGTGGCCCGTGCCCGCCTTGACCTGGCCCTTCAGGCGGGCAGGGCGACGCAGCAGCGCGCGTGCAGCATCACCGGCCTGGGCGTGCTGCAGCACCGCCAGGCGCTGGTCGAAGCCGGCACGCAGATCCGCCAGGGCCGGGTCCTGCCCACGCAGTTCCTCCAGCGAGCTTTCCAGCGCTTCGACCTTGGCCTGCAGCGCACGGTACTGCTCGATGGAAACGATCACGGCCTGCGGTTCGTTGTGATTGGTGACCACCACCATGTGCTGGTCGCGCACTTCCTGCATGACCTTGCGCCAGTGTTCCTTCACCGACGAGGCGGTGGTGTGGGTCAGCTCGTTGATCGGGTCGAAGCGGACGGGGGCGTGCAGCATGGCGGTGCTCCAGGGGACCTGTGCGATCACCTTACGCCTGTTTCATGCAAATTGCATGAATGGTGAAAAATATCAAAAATATGATTCATGGGCGATTCGGCCCCGGCGGTAACGCCGGGGCCGGGTTTCCGCCCGCCGGATGCCGCGCGCCGGGTCAGCGGGCAGCCAGCTGACGCAGCACGTACTGCAGCAGGCCGCCGTGGTGGGCGAGGAGGCGCGGTTGCGAACCACCGGTTCGCGCGCCTCCGCAGCGCCCCGGCGGTGACGCCGGGGCCGGGCTTCCGCCCGCCGGATGCCGCGCGCCGGGTCAGCGGGCAGCCAGCTGACGCAGCACGTACTGCAACAGGCCGCCGTGGCGGAAGTATTCCACTTCCTTCGGTGTCAGCAGCATCACCGACACCTCGAAGCGCTTCTGCGTGCCATCGGCCCGGGTCGCGGTGACCGCGGCGCGCTTGCTGGCACCGTCTTCCAGGCCGGTGATATCGATGACTTCCGAGCCATCCAGCCCCAGCGACTGCGCGTTCTCACCATTGCGGAACTGCAGCGGCAGCACGCCCATGCCGACCAGGTTGGAGCGGTGGATGCGTTCGAAGCTCTCGGCGATGACCGCCTTCACGCCCAGCAGCAGGGTGCCCTTGGCGGCCCAGTCGCGCGACGAACCGGTGCCGTACTCCTTCCCGGCCAGCACGACCAGCGGCACCTTGTCGGCCTTGTACTTCATCGCCGCGTCGTAGATCGCCAGCTTCTCCGGCTGACCACCGCCGGCCGGGTAGTACAGGGTGTTGCCACCCTCCTCGCCGCCGAACATCAGGTTCTTGATGCGGATGTTGGCGAAGGTGCCGCGGACCATCACGTCATCATTGCCGCGGCGGCTGCCGTAGCTGTTGAAGTCGGCGGGCTGCACGCCCCGGGCCTGCAGGTAACGCCCCGCGGGCGAATCCTTCTTGATGTTGCCGGCCGGCGAGATATGGTCGGTGGTGATCGAGTCGCCGAACAGACCCATCACACGCGCGCCATGCACGTCGTCGATGCTGCCGGTCTGCATGGTCATGCCATCGAAGTACGGCGGGTTCTTGATGTAGGTGGAGTCATCGCTCCACTCGTACAGATTGCCGTCCGGCGAGGCGATGGTGTTCCAGCGCGTATCGCCCTTGAACACGTCGGCGTAGTTCTGCTTGAACATCTCCGGGCCGATGGTGGCGGCGATGACATCGCCGATTTCCTTGTTGCTCGGCCAGATGTCGCGCAGGTAGACCGGCTGGCCGTCGCTGCCGGTGCCCAGCGGCTGGGTGGTCAGATCGATGTCGGTGGTGCCGGCGATGGCGTAGGCGACCACCAGTGGCGGGCTGGCCAGGTAGTTCATTTTCACTTCGGGATGCACGCGGCCTTCGAAATTACGGTTGCCCGACAGCACGGAGGTCACCACCAGGTCACCGGCGGCGATGCCCGCACTGACCTCGGTCGGCAGCGGGCCGGAGTTGCCGATGCAGGTGGTGCAGCCGTAGCCGACCACGTAGAAGCCGATCTTCTCCAGCTCCTTCAGCACCCCGGCCTTTTCCAGATAGTCGGTGACCACGCGCGAGCCTGGGCCCAGCGAAGTCTTCACCCAGGGCTTGCGATCCAGGCCCTTGGCCGCCGCGTTGCGCGCCAGCAGGCCGGCACCGATCATCACCGCCGGGTTGGACGTGTTGGTACAGGAGGTGATCGCGGCGATGACCACCGCGCCATCCTTCAGGCGGACCTTCCGGCCTTCGATCTCGATGTCGGCGAAGCCCTTGGCCAGCTGTTCGTTGCCGACCGCGGTGCCGCCGCCCTCGTTGAGGAAGGAGGCCACATCGTCGCTGCGCTTGTCGCGGTTGCTGGTCAGGCCGACCAGGGCTTCGCGGTAGTTCTTCTGCACGTCTTCCAGCAGCACGCGGTCCTGCGGGCGCTTCGGTCCGGCCAGTGACGGCTTCACCGTGCCCATGTCCAGCTCCAGCGTGGTGCTGTACTGGGCATGGGGGCTGTCCGGTTCGTGCCACAGGCCCTGCGCCTTGGCGTAGGCCTCGACCAGTTCGATCTGTTCTTCGCTGCGACCGGACAGGCGCAGGTAGTTCAGTGATTCGGCGTCGATCGGGAAGATGCCGCAGGTGGCGCCGTATTCCGGTGCCATGTTGCCGATCGTGGCGCGGTCGGCCAGTGGCAGGTGCTGCAGGCCATCGCCATAGAATTCGACGAACTTGCCGACCACGCCCAGCTTGCGCAGCATCTGGGTGACGGTCAGCACCAGGTCGGTGGCGGTGGCGCCCTCAGGCAGCCGGCCGGTGAGCTTGAAGCCGACCACCTGCGGGATCAGCATCGACGACGGCTGGCCCAGCATGGCCGCTTCGGCTTCGATGCCGCCCACGCCCCAGCCAAGCACGCCGATGCCGTTGATCATCGTGGTGTGGCTGTCAGTACCGAACACGGTGTCCGGGTAGGCCACGGCCCTGCCATCCTTGTCCGCGGTCATCACCACGCGGGCCAGGTTCTCTAGGTTCACCTGGTGGACGATGCCGGTGTTGGGCGGCACCACCTTGAAGTTGTCGAACGCCTTCTGGCCCCAGCGCAGGAACCCGTAGCGTTCCTGGTTGCGCTGGAATTCGATCTTGCCATTGAGATCGAGCGCGTCCGGCTTGCCGAACACATCGACCTGTACCGAATGGTCGATCACCAGTTCCGAAGGGATCTGCGGGTTGATCTGTTCCGGCTTGCCACCCAGCTTGACCACCGCATCGCGCATGGCGGCCAGATCGACGACACACGGTACGCCGGTGAAGTCCTGCAGGACCACGCGCGCGGGCATGAAGGCGATTTCGGTGTCCGGCTCGGCCGCCGGGCTCCAGCGGGCAACGGCCTCGATGTGCTCCTTGCCGACGGTGACGCCGCCGTCTTCGTGCCGGAGCAGATTCTCCAGCAGGATCTTCATCGAGTAGGGAAGGTGGGAGATGTCGAAGCGCTGGCCCAGTGTGGGCAGGCTGAAGTAGTCGTAGGTCTTGCCGCCGACGTCCAGCTGGCTGCGGGTGGAGAACGAATCGCTCATGCGGGATGACTCCTTCTTGCGGATGGCTTGCAGTGGCCCGTGCATGGACGGACCTGCTTGCGTATGCCGGGGCTCTCCGCCACCGGATCCCCGCCAGTATGGCGGAGCCGGCGCGGCCGGGAACGTCCTCGGCGCAGGACGCAAGGTTACATGGCTGTATGTAGTGCCGATGTCACGGCTTGCCCCGCCACTGGCTCATCAGCATCTGCAGGAAGCGTTCGGCCGTGGGCGAGAGCAGGGCACCACGGCGGCGCACGATGCCGATGGTGCGCGAGACCACCGGATTGCCGATCGGCCGGGTCACCAGGATGGGATGGTCGCCGTCCGGGGTAGCCATCTTCGGCAGCACCGACACGCCGATCCCGGCCTCGACCATGCCCAGGGAGGTGGACAGGTGGGTCACTTCGTAATGCCAGCTCAGCTTCAGGTTCTCACGGGCGAGGGCGCCATCGAGCAGGGTCCGGTTGCCACTGGTGCGATGCACGGTGATCAGCTGGTGCTGGGCAAGATCGGCCCATTCCACGCGGCGCTTGCGGGCCAGCGGATGATCGCGGCGGCAGGCCAGCACGAACGGGTCCTCGGCCAGTACATCGAAATCCAGGTTGGGATCGTTGGCACCCATGAAATTGATGCCGAACTCCACTTCGCCGCGTTCCACTGCCTGCAACCCCTCGGTGGCGGGAATGTCGAGGATGCGGAAGCGGACGTGCGGATGCGCGTCGTGGAAGCGTGCCATGACACTGGGCAGGAAGTAGAACGCCGCGGTGGGCAGGCAGGCGATGGTGACCGTGGCGCCGCGCGTGTCGTCGTGCCCGCGCAGCGAGAACAGCGAACCATCGAATTCCTCCAGCATGCGCCGTACCAGCGGCAGCAGGTTCTCGCCGACCGCGGTGGTGCTGACGCTGCGGGTGGTGCGTTCGAGCAGCGGTGAGCCGACGGCCTGCTCCAGCTTCTGGATCCGGCGGCTGAGCGCGGGCTGCGAGACGTGCAGGGTTTCAGCGGCGCGATGGAAGCTGCGCGTCTCGGCGACGAGCAGGAACGCGCGCAGATCGAGGATTTCGCAATTGATGCTCATACGGTATCAATCATCCAAAAATCAGCAATTCACAGATCAATCCGGCTCATGCCAGTATCGAATCACAGAGGGGTCATTCATCCCCTATACGCATCAATCTAGCACACGTATGTCGAACGATCTGCTCAGTATCCCCTGCGTCCTCATGCGTGGCGGCACGTCCAAGGGGCCGTTCTTCCTGGCCTCGGACCTGCCGGCCGACGCCGGCCTGCGTGACCAGCTGCTGCTGGAGGTGATGGGCTCGGGCCATCCGCTGCAGATCGATGGCATCGGCGGTGGCAATGCGCTGACCAGCAAGGTGGCGATCGTCAGCCCCGCCAGCCGCGCCGATGCCGATGTCGACTATCTGTTCGCGCAGGTCCGGGTCGAGCAGCGGGTGGTGGATACCACCCCCAACTGCGGCAACATGCTGGCGGCGGTCGGTCCCTTCGCGATCGAACGCGGACTGGTTCCTGCGCGCCACCCGCGCACCGAAGTGCGCATCCACAACGTCAACACCGGCAAGCTGATCGTGGCCACGGTGGAAACCCCGAACGGCCAGGTGGCCTATCGGGGCGACACGCGTATCGCGGGCGCGCCTGGCGCTGCCGCGCCGGTCCGCCTGGCCTTCCTCGATGCGGCCGGTGCACGTACCGGCCGGCTGCTGCCCAGTGGGCGGCCGCAGGATATGATCGACGGCATCGCCGTCAGCCTGGTGGATTGCGCGATGCCGATGATGATGGTGCGCGCGGCCGATATGGGTGTCCGCGGTGACGCCTCGCCGGCGGAACTGAACGCGGATCATGCGCTGCTGGCGCGGTTGGAAGCGATGCGCATCGAGGCGGGTACGCGCATGGGCATCGCAGACGCGGGCAGCAAGGTGATTCCCAAGCCAGTGCTGCTTTCCGCACCGCAGCAGGGCGGCGACCTGCAGGTGCGCTACTTCATGCCCCACCAATGCCACACCGCGCTTGCCATCACCGGCGCGGTCGGTCTGGCCACCGCCGCAGTCACGCCCGGCACCCTGGCCAACACTTTCGTCGGATGCCTGCCGATGCCGGGCAGCATTACCCTCGAACATCCGAGCGGCCTGCTGGAAGTGGGCCTGAGCCGCAGCTCGGACGATGCGCCGGTCGTTGCCAGCGTGGTCCGTACCGCGCGCCGCCTGTTCGAAGGGCGCGTGTTCGCGACTTCGCCTGGCACTGCCGAAACCCATTCCACCGAAGCCCGCCAATGGACCTCAGCGGCATGACCTGAAACCGGTCGGGGCCGCGCAGATGCGCGTGGCCAGGCCACTACAACGCAGATGCTTCACTCCTGGGAGGGATGATGTACAAGCAGTTCTTCATGGCCGCGCTGTGCGCGGCGAGCCTGGCCGTGTCCGGTTGCGGCAAAGACGATGCCAGCGGGGCCTCGGCGCCCGGCGGCGACAATGCGCCGGTGCGGATCAGCGTCGGTTCCTACAACCTCAACAACCTGCCGTTCTTCATCGCCGACGCCAAGGGCTACTTCAAGGACGTCGGCCTGCAGGTGAAGACCGAGAACTTCGCGCAGGGCGGCTCCAAGGTGCTGCAGGCCCTGGTCGCCAATTCGACCGACGTGGCGGTCGGCTTCTACGACCACACCATCCAGATGCAGGCCAAGCACAAGGACGTGGTCGGCTTCGTGCTGCTGTCACGCAATTCGGGCCTGGTGATGGCTGGCCGCGAGGATGCCAGCTTCGATCCGGCGCGCCCGCAGACCATCAAGGGCCAGAAGATCGGCATTACCGCCCCGGGTTCGTCATCGGACTTCTTCGTGCGCCACTTCCTGGCCCAGCACGACATCCCGGTGGACAGCATCTCGCTGATCGGCGTGGGTTCTGGTGCGGCGGCGGTGGCGGCGCTCGAGCAGGGCAAGATCGACCTGCTGGTCAACTACGATCCGGCCGCGACCCTGATCACCGAGCGCAAGGTCGGCAGGATCATCATCGATGCGCGCAGCGACGAGGGGGCACGCCAGGTGTACGGCGGTCTCTATCCCACCTCGGTGATGTACGCCAACCGCAGCTTCCTGGAAGCACGTCCCGAAGCAGCCGAGAAGATCGCCCGCGCCGAGCAGATGGCATTGAAGTTCATCGCCGACAACAGTGCCGAGGACATCGTCGCTGCGCTGCCGGACAGCTACGTCTCCGGCGACCGCGCCACCTACGCGCGCGCCGTGGAGAACGCCCGCGCCATCTTCACCACCGATGGCCACTTCACGCCCGCGGACCTGGAAACGCCGTTGAAGGTGCTGCGCGAGTTCAACAAGGACGTGGCCAACGCGGACATTGACCTGTCCCGGACCTACACCAATGCCTTCGTCGAGCGCGCCAGCGCCGCGACGCAGGCAACCCAACCGTAAGCGGAGATAACCCATGGCCCTCAATGCCACCGTGCGCCAGTTCAATGGCGCACCGCAGCTGGAGCCCGCACAGACCATGGTCGCCATCAACAAGGTGACCATGTCCTTCGGTGACTTCACCGCCGTGCGCGATGTCGATATCCAGGTCGGTAATGGCGAGTTCCTCGCCATCGTCGGTCCCACCGGGTGCGGCAAGAGCACCATCCTCAATTCCGTGGCGGGCCTGCTCAAGCCCAGCGCCGGTGACGTGAGCATCGACGGACGCGCCGTCAATGGCGTGCAGGCGTCCGTCGGCTACCTGTTCCAGCAGGACGCGCTGCTGCCGTGGAAGACCGCCTTCCAGAATGTGGAACTGGGCCTGAAGTTCCGCGGCGTCGATGAAGCCGAGCGCCGGCAGAAGGTCACCACCTGGTTGGCCAAGGTCGGCCTGACCGGCTTCGAGCACCGCTATCCGCACCAGCTCTCCGGCGGCCAGCGCAAGCGCGTGCAGATGGCACAGGCATTGATCGTGGAGCCCAAGGTGATCCTGATGGACGAGCCGTTCTCGGCATTGGACATCCACACCCGCCATCTGATGCAGAACGAACTGCTGCGGCTGTGGCAGGAAGACCGTCGCTCGGTGATCCTGATCACCCACGACCTGGAAGAGGCCATCGCGCTGGGCGACCGCGTGGTGGTGCTGTCCTCGGGTCCGTCAAGCCGCGTGGTGCGCAGCTTCGATGTGGACCTGGAACGCCCCCGCAACGTTGCCGAGATCAAGCTCGACGAACGTTTTACCGACCTGTACCGCGACATCTGGGCCTGCCTGCGCGGCGAAGTGGAGAAGAGCTATGCACGCCAGGACTGACCGTTTCATCCAGATCGCACTGGTCATCGCCGTGTTCGGTGGCTGGGAAGGCGGCATCGCGCTGGGCTGGATCGACCCGTTCTTCTTCCCCGCGCCCACGGCCATCGCCCAGCAGGCGTGGAACTGGTTGTCGGATACCTCGTTCTACCAGCACGTGTACATCACCCTGACCGAAACCGCGCTGGGCTACCTCATCGGTACCGGGCTGGGCGTTGCAGGCGGTGTGTGGCTGGGCCTGAGCCGGCGCTCGGCGCGCATCCTCGATCCCTTCATCAAGGGCTTCAATGCCATCCCGCGCGTGGTGCTGGCGCCGATCTTCGTGCTGTGGCTGGGTCTGGGTCTGTGGTCGAAGGTGGCACTGGCGGTGACGCTGGTGTTCTTCACCACGTTCTTCAATGCCATGCAGGGCGTGCGCGAAGTGAACCCGGTGGTGCTGGCCAATGCCCGCATTCTCGGCGCCAGCCGCAGTGACCTGCTGCGTCACGTGTACTTCCCGGCGGCGGCGAGCTGGATCCTGTCCTCGCTGCGCACCTCGGTGGGCTTTGCCGTGGTCGGCGCGATCATCGGCGAATACCTGGGTGCCTCGGCCGGTCTGGGTTACCTGATCGCGCAGGCAGAAGGCAACTTCAATGCCGTGGGCGTGTTCGCCGGCATCATCATTCTGGCCGCCTTCGTGCTGGTCATCGATGCACTGCTCGACGTGGTCGAGAACAAGCTCATCACCTGGCGTCCAAACGCCCAGGCCCAGGCCACCAGCTGAGCCTGCCTGGCGCGCCGCTGGAATGATCCGGCGGCGCGCCCTTCCGTAATTCCCCCGCATCATCGCAACGGGCCAGCGCCAGGCCAGGGGGCCGGCTGGCTGGAGAGAACACCATGCATAGCCATCCCGTGCTGCCGCGTGCAGCGCTGACGGTCGCCCTTGGCCTGCTGCTGGCCAGCGGCCATGCCGGAGCACAGGCCGCCACAGCCCCACCGGCCCCGCTGAGCCAGGCCGAACTTGCCGCGCTGGTGCAGCAGCAGGCGCAGCAGATCCAGCAACTGCAGTCGCGACTGGATGCGCTGGAAGGCGTCGGTACGACCGCCGGCAACGCGGCGGCTGCCCCTCCTGCGTCTGCCCTGGAAACCCGTGTTGCGGCGCTGGAAACCCAGCAGTCCAAGGCGCCGAAGGTGTCGTGGTCGAAGGGCGCGCCGGAATTCAGCAGCGCTGACGGCAACGTGATCTTCCGCCCGCGCGGTCGTCTGTTCGTGGACGGCTCCAGCACCGACGGCTCGTCCAGCAGCGACCGCAACATCTCCGGTACCGAGATCCGTTCGGTGCGCCTGGGCGCGGAGGGCCGCTACGGCACGCTCGGCTGGGTGGTGGAGGGCGACTTCGCTGACAACGAGGTGGCGTGGAAGTCGGTGTATGCCACTGTGGACCACAGGCTGTTCGGCCTGCCTGCCGACCTCACCGTGGGCAACCGCCTCAACGACCGCGGCATCGATGGCTCCAGCAGCACCTCCAACACGCCGTTCCCGGACCGCAACGTGGTGGGCACGCTGATGCTGCCGCAGCGGGGCCTGTTCGGCGTCGGCCTCACCGAGCGCGTGTACGGAAAGGGCTGGCACGCCAGCCTGTCAGTGGCCGGCAACGACCTCAACAATGCCGGTGACAACAACGACAGCCAGACCTGGGCCACCCGCGTCCACTGGAACCCGATCGACAGCAAGGCCGCGACCGTGCATCTGGGGGCGTGGGCGTTCCACGAAGAGATCGCCGCAGGCTCCTCGGGCGTGCTGCGCAGCTCCGCCATTGCCGGCCACTTCAACGATCTGGTCAAGATCACACCGGGCACGCTGGTCGGCACCGATCGCAGCACCGCCTACGGTGTGGAGGCGGCGGGCTTCTTTGGCCAGGGCTGGGCCACGGGCGAGTGGGGTACGCGCAACCTGCGCGGTGCCGATGCCAGCGGCCGTTACGACCTCGATCACCAGGCCTGGGCGATTTCCGCCGGCTGGTTCCTTGGCGGGGCCAGCCCGGCGTACTCGGGCAAGACCGGCACCTGGGGCCGGGTCAAGGTGGCCGATCCGGTCACCCGTGGCGGGCGGGGCGCATGGGAGCTGCGTGCGCGCTACGAAGACGTGGACTACTCGGAACTGCCGACCGGCGGCACCGGACATGCGTGGACGGTGGGTGCCAACTGGTATCTCAACGACTACAGCCGGGTGATGCTCGACGTGATCCGCTGGCAGACCGACAACCCCACCGGTACGGTGCGCGGCAAGGACGAGGGCACGACGGTCAATACCCGGCTGCAGGTTGCGTTCTGAGTGAAGGCATCAAGCTGAACGGACAATGCCGGCCACGTGCCGGCATTGCCGTAAGGGGGGGGCGGCTGGCGGTATGACGCCTTGAGTATGTATAATTCGTACATACCGAAGAGGGCCTACCCATGGAAGCCACTGTCGCCGAACGCGGTCAGATCACCCTGCCCAAGGCTGTGCGTGACGCCCTGGGCCTGACCAAGGGCACCCAGCTCAAGGTCGAACTGGACGGCAGCCGCATCATTCTGCGCAAGAGTGTCGACGACGCGATTTCACGGGCGCGCGGCAAGTTCGCGCTGGACGGCTTTGATTCCGCCGACGCCGCCGTACGCGCGGTGCGCGACGAGGACTAAGCCGTGATGATCGCCGTCGATTCCCCTGTGCTGGTCGAACTGCTGAGCAATGGCCCGCAGGCCGACGCCGTCGAGGCCTGCCTGCGGCAGAGCCTGGTCGGCGGCAAGGTGGTGGTGTGCGGGGCGACCCTGGCCGAAGTCTGCGCCAGCCTGCGTGGCGGGGCCGAGGTGCTGGAAGCGCTGGAAGAGATGGGCGTCCACTTCAACGCGCTGGAAGCCAAATCGGCATTGCGCGCCGGCGAGATGCATCGCCGCCACCGCCAGCGTGGTACCCAGCGCCGCAGCCTGGACGACTTCATGGTGGGGGCCCATGCACTGCTGCAGTGCGACGGGCTCATCACCTGGAACGACACGTTTTACCGCGACTACTTCAAGGGCCTGAAGCTGATCGTGCCGCACGCCTGAGCCCGTTGCATTCCTTTCACTGTTCCATAACCGCATTACCCGGGAGTTGTCATGTTGGAAGCCTATCGCCACCACGTAGCCGAGCGCGCCGCGCTTGGCATCCCGCCGCTGCCGCTGACCGCCCAGCAGACGGCAGACGTCATTGAACTGTTGAAGAACCCGCCGGCGGGCGAGGCCGAGTTCCTGCTCGACCTGCTGACCCACCGTGTGCCGGCCGGCGTGGACGACGCCGCCAAGGTCAAGGCCTCGTACCTGGCCGCGATCGCGCTGGGCAGCGAGCAGAATCCGCTGATCAGCCGCGAGCGCGCCACCGAGCTGCTGGGCACCATGCTGGGCGGTTACAACGTGGCCCCGCTGGTGCAGCTGCTGGACGACGCCAGCGTCGGCACCATCGCCGCCGACGGCCTGAAGAACACCCTGCTGGTGTTCGATGCGTTCCACGACGTGCAGGACAAGGCCAAGGCCGGCAATGCCAATGCCCAGGCCGTGCTGCAGAGCTGGGCCGACGCCGAGTGGTTCACCAGCAAGCCGGAAGTGCCGCAGAGCCTGACCATCACCGTGTTCAAGGTGCCGGGCGAAACCAACACCGACGACCTGTCGCCGGCGCCGGACGCCACCACCCGTCCTGACATTCCGATGCACGCCCTGGCGATGCTGAAGAACAAGCGCGATGACGCGCCGTTCACTCCGGAAGAAGACGGCAAGCGCGGTCCGATCCAGCAGATCCTGTCGCTGAAGGAAAAGGGTCACCTGGTAGCCTACGTCGGCGACGTGGTCGGCACCGGCTCTTCGCGCAAGTCGGCGACCAACAGCGTGCTGTGGTGGACCGGCGACGACATCCCCTACATCCCCAACAAGCGCGCCGGTGGCGTGTGCCTGGGCGGCAAGATTGCCCCGATCTTCTACAACACCATGGAAGATGCCGGCGCGCTGCCGATCGAGCTGGATGTCTCGAAGATGGAGCACGGCGACGTTGTCGAGCTGCGTCCGTATGACGGCAAGGCACTGAAGAACGGCGAAGTGATCGCCGAGTTCGAAGTGAAGTCCGAAGTGCTGTTCGACGAAGTGCGTGCCGGCGGCCGCATTCCGCTGATCGTTGGCCGTGGCCTGACCGGCAAGGCGCGCGAAGCGCTGGGCTTGGCCCCGACCACCCTGTTCCGCCTGCCGGTGCAGCCGGCCGACACCGGCAAGGGTTTCTCGCTGGCGCAGAAGATGGTCGGCCGCGCCTGCGGTCTGCCGGAAGGCCAGGGCATGCGCCCGGGTACCTACTGCGAAC
Source organism: Stenotrophomonas sp. TWI169 (assembly GCF_039674705.1). Lineage (NCBI taxonomy): Bacteria > Pseudomonadati > Pseudomonadota > Gammaproteobacteria > Lysobacterales > Lysobacteraceae > Stenotrophomonas > Stenotrophomonas sp. TWI169. The sequence continues at coordinate 82,145 of NZ_JBDJOB010000002.1, forward strand.
CGAAGATGACCTCGGTGGGCTCGCAGGACACCACCGGTCCGATGACCCGTGACGAGCTGAAGGATCTGGCCTGCCTGGGCTTCTCGGCCGACCTGGTCATGCAGTCGTTCTGCCACACCGCCGCGTATCCGAAGCCGGTGGACGTGAAGACCCACCACACGCTGCCGGAGTTCATCTCCACCCGCGGTGGCATCTCGCTGCGTCCGGGCGACGGCGTGATCCACAGCTGGCTCAACCGCATGCTGCTGCCCGACACCGTCGGCACCGGCGGCGACTCGCACACCCGTTTCCCGGTGGGCATTTCGTTCCCGGCCGGCTCGGGCCTGGTGGCCTTCGCCGCCGCCACCGGCGTGATGCCGCTGGACATGCCGGAATCAGTGCTGGTGCGCTTCAAGGGCCAGATGCAGCCGGGCGTGACCCTGCGTGACCTGGTCAACGCGATTCCGCTGTACGCGATCAAGTCGGGCCTGCTGACGGTTGCCAAGGCTGGCAAGAAGAACATCTTCTCCGGCCGCATCCTGGAAATCGAAGGCCTGCCGGAGCTGAAGGTCGAGCAGGCGTTCGAGCTCTCCGACGCCTCGGCCGAGCGTTCGGCCGCCGGTTGCTCGGTGCGCCTGAACAAGGAACCGATCATCGAGTACCTGACCAGCAACATCACCCTGCTGAAGTGGATGATTGCCGAGGGTTACCAGGATCCGCGTTCGCTGCAGCGTCGCATCGAGAAGATGGAGGCCTGGCTGGCCAACCCGCAGCTGCTGGAGCCGGACGCCGACGCCGAGTACGCTGCCGTCATCGAGATCGACCTGGCCGACATCCACGAGCCGATCGTGGCCTGCCCGAACGATCCGGACGACGTGAAGACCCTGTCCGAAGTGGCCGGCGCCAAGATCGACGAAGTGTTCATCGGTTCGTGCATGACCAACATCGGCCACTTCCGTGCGGCCGCGAAGCTGCTGGAAGGCAAGCGCGACCTGCCGACCCGTCTGTGGGTGGCCCCGCCGACCAAGATGGACGCCTCCGAGCTGACCAAGGAAGGCGTTTACGGCACCTTCGGTGCGACCGGCGCGCGCATGGAAATGCCGGGCTGCTCGCTGTGCATGGGCAACCAGGCGCAGATCCGTGAGGGCTCCACCGCGATGTCGACCTCGACCCGCAACTTCCCGAACCGTCTGGGCCGCAACACCAACGTGTACCTGGGTTCGGCCGAGCTGGCCGCGATCTGCTCGCGTCTGGGCCGCATCCCGACCAAGGAAGAGTACATGGCCGACGTCGGCGTGATCGCCGCCAGCGGCAGCGAGATCTACCGCTACATGAACTTCGACCAGATCGAGGAGTACCAGGACGTGGCCAATACGGTCGCCGCCTGATGCGTTGAAACGAAAACCCCCGGCGAAAGCCGGGGGTTTTTTCATTTCACCATGACTCCAGTGCCGCATTTGGTTGGTACGCGCCTAGACCCGATACAGCAGGTTTATCAATAAGTCAGGCGCATTCAACATATGCCGGTGCTTTCCGAAACCTGACCCGACTTCTCCGCCACAGGCTCCTATGAGGCTCCCGGGAATCGGGTTGTTCCGAGGAGTCATCATGGCAAAACTCACGCTCACCAAGTCCGCAGTCGATGCGGCACACCCCCAAGCGAAGGCTGTCGAACTGCGGGATACGCTGGTACCCGGCTTCTTGTGCAAGATTACCCAGCGGCCGCAAGGTGTTCATGCTCCATTACCGCACCAACGCGGGCGAGCGCCGCAAGCCCGCCTTGGGCCAGTATGGGGAATTGACGGTCGAACAGGCCCGCTCGCCGGCGCAGGAATGGCTGGCCCAGGTGCGCCGGGGCGGCGACCCGGCCGCAGACAAGGCCACAGCGCGTAAGGCTCCCACGGTCAAGGAGTTGTGCGGCAAGTTCATGGAGGACTACTCCAAGCAGTGCAACAAGCTCAGCACGCAGGAAGGCTACCAGAGCGTCATCGACCGCAACATCATCCCGATGCTGGCCCGCATGAAGGTTCAGGACGTGAAGCGCCCGGACGTGCCGGCGATGATGAAGAAGATGGCCCACAAGCCCGCCGACGCGAACCGGACATGCAGCGTCATGCGCCGCATGTTCAATCTGGCCGGGGTGTGGGGCTATCGTCCCGACGGCACCAACCCTTGCCGCCACGTTCCGATGTTCCCCAACGGCAAGACTACCCACCTCATCAGCGACGAGGACATGGGAAAGCTGTTCCGCCATCTCAACAAGATCGAAGCCGAGGAGCTGGAGAACTACGTCATTCCACTGGCGATTCGCCTGCAATTCGAGTTCGCTGGACGCCTTTCCGAAATCGTCACGCTCCAATGGGATCGGGTGGATCTGGAGAACCGGCGCGTGGTGTGGCCTGACAGTAAGACCGGCGGCATGTCCAAGCCCATGAGCGAGGAAGCCTGCCGGTTTTGCCAGCAGGCCGTCCCCCACGTCGTCCAACTGCGCGAATCCTGCATCGTAAAGGTCTGCTCGCAGCCCTTCGATCTGCTGCGATAGCGGAATCTCGGCCAGATTAATCCCGACTTCGGGATCATCGTCCCGGCACTTCGCCAGAAAGGCGCTCAGGCGCGGCGGCGTGATGCCGTCGGACAGGGCAATGCGCAGTTGGCCGTCATAACCGGTAGCGACCGCCTTGGTCCCTTCACGGGCTTGCTGCGAGGCGGTGAAGATGCGCGGCACATGCTCCTTGAAAACCTGTCCGGCACGCGACAAGCGCGTGCTGCGGGAGTTACGGATGAATCATCGCACGCCCAACTCTTCTTCCAGATCCTTGATGGCCCTAGAAAGCGGCGATTGCTCGATGTGCAGTCTCTCGGCTGCACGGGCGAAATGGAGCTCTTCGGCCACAGCCAGGAAGCAGCGAAGATGACGTAGCTCCATTCAATAACTCCTGCCTCAGAGCGTCATTGCGTTGCCGCTGTTTGTGCGGCGGGGCCTTGGTCGGGATGAGAGAGCAAGGCCCTGTTAGTCCCTCCCGCGCCCAGTGCCTTGTACAAGGCAATGCCGCCTTGCAACTGCGCCAGTTGGCTGAGGGCGAGCGCATCGCTTGCCTGGTTCAGGCTGCGCTGCGCCACCAGCACCGGCAAGTAGGCGCTCAATCCCCGCGCGTAGAGTTGGGTGGTCTGCTCCAAAGCTTGTTGGCTGTCGACCACTGCTTTCTGTAATGCGGCTTGCCGCTGGCGTTCGCTGGTCCATGTCGTCAAGGCATCTTCGACATCGCGCAGCGCCGATCGCACGTCCCGTTCGTAGACACGCCGTACGGCGTCGGCGTTGGCCTGCGCCGCTGTAACGCCGGCTTTGGTGCGGCCTGCGTCGTAAAGCGGCTGGCTTCCCTGCATCGCCGCCGACCACGCCAGGCTGGCGCCGGAGAACAGATCATGGATGACGCTGGCTGTCGTGCCTATTCCCAGAGGAATGCGGAATGTGGGAAAGCGTGCGGCCTCGGCTACGCCGATCCGCGCGGTGGCGGCGGCCAGGCGTCGTTCGTCCGCACGCAGGTCGGGGCGTTGGCGAATAACTTCCGAAGGCAGTGACAGCGGCAAGTCGGCCGGCATGGGCAATGCCGGTGCGGACGTGGCGAGGTCGGCATGCCAATCCCCGGGAAAGCCGCCCGCAAGCACGCCGATGGCATGGCTGAAACGGGAGATGTCCGCTTCCAGTAGAAGCGGTTGCGCCTCGGCCGTTTCGCGCTCAGCGCGGGCCTGAGTGACGTCGGCCAGCGTGCCCAAGCCGCCGCGGTGTGCCTGTTCGGCCAGGCGTTCGGCTTCGGCCAGCGTACGGATATTGTCTTGCGCAATGGCCAGACGCAGTTGCGCGGCGCGCAGCCCGGCGTAGTCGGATACCAATTCGGCCACGAGACTCACTTGCAGCGCGCGATGGTCTTCGGCGAGCGCCTGGATGCCGGCGTCAGCGGCTTCGACCGCGCGGCGCGTGCCTCCGAACAAGTCCAGTTCCCAACTGGCATCGAATCCCAGGTGCCAGGTTCGTGCCCGCCCGCCGGGCTGCGCGCTGAGTGCCTTGCTACTGCGCACCGCCTCGCCGGCGGCGCCGACCGAGACTTCGGGCATGGCGGCTGATGCGATCTGCACGCGTTCGGCGCGTGCCTGGCGCAGGCGTGCCAAGGCAATATCTAGGTCCTGGTTATGTGTCAGGGTCTGATCGACCAGGCGGTCGAGCAACGGGTCCTGGAAGGCGCGCCACCAGGTGCGCAGGCCATCGTGGTCGCCATCGGACATGGCGGCGTTGGCCTCGATCCAGTGCGCGGGCACATCCAGTGTCGGCGTGCGGTAGTCCGGGCCCACGGTGGTGCAGCCGGCCAGGACGGCCAGCAGTGAGGCCAGCATTGCCTGCCGAAGGCGCGGTGGTGTGCAGGGGACGGGTGCATGCATGGCTTTGTCCTCACATCCAGCGGTGTAGCAGCGAAATCAGGCGGCTCTGCGGCACCGGCGTGCCTGCCGAAGGCGTGACCTCGATGCTGCCGGTCATGCCGGCGGCCAGCACGACCTCGTCCGGAACATGATCGAACTCGAGGCGCACGGGAATGCGCTGCGCCAGCCGGACCCAACTGAAGCTGGGCTCCACGCTCGGCAGGCCCTGTGCGTCGGCCTGCTGGTTGCTATCGGTGATGCCGCGCCCGATGCTGGCCACCCGTCCTGGTAACACTTGGTCGAAGCCCATCAGGCGGATTTGCGCTGCTGCGCCGGGCTTGATGTCGCGCAGTTTGGTCTCCTCGAAATAGCCGGTAATCCAAAAGCTATGGGCGTCGATCAGGGCCAGGTTCGGCTGGCCCGCCACGGCGTAGTCGCCCTTGTTCAAGCGTAGGCGCGTGACGTAGCCATCTGTTGGCGCACGCAGTTCGGTGCGCGCCAGATCCAGCTTCGCCCTGTCCACGGTGACCCGCGCGCCGCGCAGTTCGGCCTGGGCGATGGCCACGGCCTGATTGGCTCGCTGGATGTCCTCAGCGGGCACCAAGCTTTCCATACCCCGGCGGCGGCGCGCCTCCTCACTCTTCTGGCGCAAGGACACCTCGGCCGCCGCCAGCTGCGCCTCGGCCTGGGCCAGTGCCAGCGCGAAGCTGGCATTGTCGATGCGATAGAGCACCTCGCCGCGTTTGACGTATTGGTCGTCCGCGACCGAGACCTCGGCGACGGTGCCTGACACCTCGGGGGCGATGCGCACGATCTGCGCGCTGACACGGCCATCGCGGGTCCAGGGGGCGACGACGTAGGCGCGCCACAGCGCACTGACCAGAAAGCCGGCGGCAACCACCACCACGAGGGTGAGTCCTGCCCGCAGCAAGTGCTGGGCGGAAATTGAGCGTTCAGACATAAAGCACCAACAGGGAAACAAGGCAAAGGGAAATCGCGAACTCGAACAGGCCCGGGTGCCAGACCCAGCGCAGCACGCCGCTGCGCGCTAACACGAAGCGAAGGCCCAGATAGATCGGCAGCGCCAAGCAGGCGTAGGCAAAGAACGGCGGCAGGTAGATGCCGGCGAACGAGAACTCACTGAGCATGGGCTTGGCCTCCAGAGTGGTATGGAACGCCGTTCGCATGACGCTCCAGCAGCGCGGCGATGTCGAACAACACGGCCGTCACGCGCCTCATTTCATCCATCGCAGCGTTGGATCGCACCGGCAAACGCGCCAGCGACGTCGCCGCACGGCGGGCATGACGAGCGGCGCTCACGGGATCACCGGACCGTTGACGCATGTAGCGCAGCGAGCGCTCCACCACACGCGGCCATTCGGCGTCTGGAGATGCGTGGCGCAGCCAGCGGCGAAGGCGTAGCAACTCTCGGCCCAGATGCAGACTGGTCAGTGCGTGGGCAATGGCACGATCCATCGCCTGCGGCTGCGCTTTGAGCAAGGCGCCGAGTTGCGCGATACGGTGCTGCTGACGCCATTGCCAGGCCGGCGCATCCGTCGGCTCTGCCCGCAAGGTGTCCAGCGCCGAGTCCCGGATTCGCTGGCGCAAGCGTGTTAGGTCACGCGCCCCGTTGCGGGGCAGCACGATCCTGAAGCCGAGCAGCGTGAAACACGTCGCCAGGATCCAGGCCACGGCCCCGTTGAGGAACAGCGCAAAGTCGTAATGCATCGGGTTATCCGCCGCCGCCAGTGTCGTGAACGCCACCAGATAGGCCACGCCGGCCAAGGCATAGCGTGGCATCGTGGTGGCAAACACGCCGGGCAGCCAGAACAGGCTCAAGGTCACCAGCAGCAGCGGCAAGCCCGAGACATGCGGCAGCACGATGAAGGTGCACAGGAAAGCCATCACCACGGCGGTCACCGTGCCCTTGATGAATTCGACCGCACCCAGCGCGGGATTGGGCGCGGTGGACAGCAGCGCGCAGGCCGCCGCCAACCCCGCCAGCATCATGTTGCCTTCCGTCCAGCCGGTGGCGATCCAGAAGGCACCGCCCATCAGCACGGTCAACAGGGCGCGCACGCCGTTCTGAAGGGCTGCGGCGGTATCGCGGTGGAACGGCACGGACACGCGAGCCGGCGTCGGCCTGGGGTGGTGGAACCGTTCGATGCCTTCGAGCGCTTGCAGGTAATCGTCGAGCTGCTCGATCAAGCGGTCGCCCGCGATCATCAGCGTGGCTTGCTCGGAGGCGTCGTCGAGCGAGGTGACCGTGAGAGTGTCCACCAGCCGAGTGCGCAGATCGGTCAGAAGCTGGATGGCATGTGCTCTTTTGGCCGGGCCGGATTCCCGCCCCAGCGACTGGCCCACCTCCCGCCATACCTTTTCCCAGTCCGGTTGCAACCCGCTCAGTACGGCGAGACTGGCGCTGTGTCCGTGCAGGGGCGGCGCACCGCCCACCAACGCGGAAAACAGCGAGACCATGGTGTGCCGCACCGTGCCGGCACGATGGGCCAGGTCGGCAGATTCGGCCTTGCCCAGCGCCAGCAGATCATCCACGCCGTAGACCTCGGTGATGAGGGCGCGCCGTCCGGCATCGAGCGGCTTTGTATCGAGTCCGCCGCTTCCTTGAATGGCTTGGTGATGTGTCGCAAGCATGCCCGCCGTGGCGGCCGCAAGGCGGTCGAGCAGCGAGGCCAGGCGGCTGTGCACGCTGCGGCTGCTGAAAAGGGCCGAGACCAGCGCCAGGCAGACCACGCCGACCATCACGGATGCCCCGCGTCCCATTACTTGGTCGAAGGTGCGTTCGGGATGCTGCATGGCGCCGTAGGCCGCCAGGCCCACGGTATAGCCTGCCAGCGTGGCACCGTAGGCCCGGAAATGACGCAGCAGGGTCATGCCCACCACGCACATCCCCAGCCACAGGCCGAAACCGAGCAGGAACAGCCAGGGCATTTGGCCAAAGACGCTCATCAGCACGAAGGCCGCCAACATGCCGACCAATGTGCCCAGCACCCGCCACACGCCCTTGCCGATCACGCCGCCCTGGACGGGGTTGATGACCAGCAGCACGCTGGACGCCGCCGCATAGGGCGCGTGCAGTTCCAGTAGATAGGCCGCCACCAAGGCCAAGCAGGCGGCCAGGATCGACCGCATCACATAGGTCGCGCGTGGGGTGCTCAGGTCGAGATAAGGCAGGCCACGCGCCAACCGCTCCCGCAACCGGTAGAGGCGTAAGGAGACGCCTGAATTCGCGTCAGGCACTTTCGCCAAATGCACGATGCAATCCTTCTCCAGTGATCAATACGCATCACTGTAGGCAGGGTCGATCATTACGAAAAGTGAATTTATTGCACTCGCATGATTGCGCGATACGCATGCATTTGCGCGAGCTGTTATGGCTTGGCGCGCTTGGCCGCTTGCGCCTGGCTCTCGTTGCAGAGCGTATGGATGGTCTGCCGCAGCCATTGATGGGCCGGGTCGCCGTCCAGGCGCGGGTGCCAGGCCTGGGTCAACAGCACCGTTTCCAGCGGTGTCGGCAAGTCGAACACGCGAATGCGCAGGCCTGCGGACAGCGCAGTACTGGCCAGATGCCGGGGCAACGGCAACAGCAGATCCGAATCCTGCAATGCGAACAGCGCCGTGTACGGATTGGGCAGCACCAGGGCGACGTGTCGGCGCAGCCCCTGCGCCTCCAGCGCGGCATCGACCGGCCCGGCGGCTTTGCCGCGCCGCGACACATTGATGTGCTCCCAGCGCGTGAGGCGCTCGGGTGTGATTTCTTCGTCGAAGATCGGATGGTTGATGCGCGCGACGCCCACGAACGTGGTGGTGAAAAGGGACTGCACGCGAATCTCAGGCCCCAGCTTGCGCGAGGCGCTGATGAACAGGTCGATGCGGCCGCTGCGCAGCGCCTCTTCGTCCACGTCGTCTTCCTCCGGCGAAAAGCGCAGCATCGCCCGCGGCATCTCCCGCGCCATCGCATTCAGGAGATGGCCCAGATGGATGCTCACGAACTCGTCGGTGGCGCGGACGTTGAAACGCCGATCCAGCGATTTCAGGTCGATCTCGGCATTGGCGGCGAACACCTGCGAGGCCTGTTCGACCGCCAGCCGCACCTGCTCGCGCAATGCCAGCGCCCTGGGCGTGGGTATGAGCTTGCGTCCGACCTGGACGAACACCGGATCGCCCAGCGCCTCCCGGATGCGGCTCAATGTGCGGCTCATTGCCGGCGCGCTCAGATGCATGCGGCGCGCGGCACCGATGACGCTGCCCTCGTCGAGCAGTGCATCCAGCGCCAGCAGGAGATTGAGGTCGGGACGCGACATGGCTGGTTCTCTAACGGTTTACCTTGATGCAATCATATATTCTTCTGGATAGCGCAAGAAGCACTCATTGGAAAGCGATCTTTCGCCCCACCAAGAAGAGATAACCGTCTAGGGAATCCACTTTCATGAAAACTGAAATCAACGTGGCCGTCGCAGTTGTGGGCCCCGGTGCGATCGGCACCACGATCGCGGCGATGCTGCATGAGGTTGGCCGTACGCCCTTGCTGTGTGGACGGACGCCCCGCGATCACCTGACGCTGCAGGAGGATGGCCGCTCCATGACCGTCCCCGGCCTGGTTCGGACGAGCCCAAAGCAGATCACTCGCACGGCTGATCTTGTGTTTCTGGCAGTCAAGGCCACGCAGATCGAGGCGGCGGCAGGCTGGCTGACCGCGCTTGTCGGGCAGCAAACCGTCGTGTGCGTTTTGCAGAACGGGATCGAACAGGTTGACAAAGTTCGCTCGCAAGCGTCACCCGGACACATCGTTCCCGCTGTCGTGTGGTTTCCTGCGCAGGCGCAATCCGATGGCTCGGTCCGCCTGCGCGGCGAGGCGCGCCTGACTCTGCCAGACACGGCTGCCGCGCTTGTCGTGGCCCAGGCACTGCAAGGCACGCGGTGCGCCGTGGACTTGGCCGAAAACTTCAGTACCCTGGCCTGGCGCAAGCTGTTGCAAAACGCGGTGGCGGGCCTCATGGCACTCACGCACCGTCGCTCGGGTATGTTCGTCCGCGCTGACATCGCCGGGCTGGCGCTGGCCTATTTGCGCGAATGCCTGGCCGTGGCAAACGCAGAGGGCATTGAACTCGGTGTGGAAGTGCCGCAAGAGATCCTCGGCAAATTCCAGTCGGCCCCTGCGGACATGGGCACCTCCATCCTCACGGATCGGGAAGCAGGCCGGCCGCTGGAATGGGATATCCGCAATGGCATCATCGCGCGTCTCGGCCGGCTTCATGGCGTTCCGACGCCGATCAGCGACATCCTGGTGCCGCTGCTCGCGGCTGCGAGCGACGGCCCAGGCTAAGGTGCATTTGGGCTTGCCCCGCCCCTCCGGACAGATCAGGTGTGACTTGGCGCTCCGCAATACTTCTGGGCTTGCCAGCGCGAAGCGCCTATGCAGCACCTGGCTCGAAAAGCGGCAACGGCAAACAGTGGTCAAAATCAGACCTAACCTTTTGACCTGAAATATCTTTCACGCCGCTGCATAGCTTCGCAAAGAACTTGACAGCGGACATTGTTCATGTGGTGCGGAGCGTGCGTTCGTCGCTATTACCCGCGGGCGAGGGCGAGCAGGCGCTCGGCGATCCGTTCCAGCGGCACCTGTTCCTCGGCCGCGCCGAGCTTGAACGCGGCGCCGGGCATGCCCCAGACCACACTGGTGGCTTCATCCTGCACCAGCGTCGGAGCGCCTGCCTGGCGCATTTCCAGCAGGCCGCGCGCGCCGTCATCGCCCATGCCGGTGAGAATGGCGCCGATGGCATTGCCCCCGGCACTCTGGGCCACCGAACGGAACAGCACATCGACCGCAGGCTTGTGCCGGTTCACGGCTGGGCCGTCATCGACGCGGCAACGCCAGCGCGCACCATCGCGGATGATCCGCAGGTGCCTGCCGCCCGGCGGCAGATAGGCATGGCCGGGCAGCACGGCTTCGCCGTCGCTGGCCTCGCGCACGGCCATCGCCGAATGCCGGTCGAGGCGTTCGGCGAAGGCGCTGCTGAAGCTGGCCGGCAGGTGCTGGGTCATCACCACCGCTGGTGCATCGGCGGGCAGGCCTTCCAGCACCACGCGCAGGGCTTCGGTGCCACCGGCTGACGAACCGATCGCAATCAGGCGGTCGGTGGTGCGGAACTGTGGTGCCACCGGGCGCGATGCCGGTGCCGCATCCAGGGTGAGTTTCGGTGCCGCAGCCCGCAGCAGCGGCCGCACCCGCGAGCGTGCGGCCATCTTCACCTTGCCGATGATTTCTTCGGCATAGCCCTGCAGTCCGCGCGCCACATCGAGCTTCGGCTTGGAAACGAAATCCACGGCACCCAGTGCCAGCGCCTGCAGGGTCGTGTCGGCCCCGCGCTCGGTCAGCGAAGAGATCATCACCACCGGCAAGGGATGCAGGCGCATCAGGTTTTCCAGGAAGGCCAGCCCGTCCATGCGCGGCATTTCTACGTCCAGGGTGATCACGTCCGGGGCGAGGCGCTTGATCTTCTCGCGTGCCAGCAGCGGATCGGCGGCGGTGCCGACCACGTCGATGGCCGGATCGCTGGAGAGGATTTCGGTCAGCATCTGCCGCACGACGGCGGAGTCGTCCACGATCAGGACCCGGCAGGGGGCGTTGCCGGTCAGGGTCATTCGAACAGCTCCACGCCACCGGTGACCGGGGCCCTGGACAGACGGGCACGCACTGCCGATTCGGTGGCGGCCACTTCCGCTTCGTGGGCATGTGGCAGGCGCTGCACGACCACGCGCCCGGTATCGGCAAAGAACCAGATCTTGCGTGGATGGATGCCGCACAGATCTTCGGCGATGATCGGAATGTGCTCGGCCTGCAGGTACTGGCGCACGAACTCGGCGTTGCGGGTTCCTACTGGATTGCTGGTGAAACCCTTGAGCACGTTGGCGCCGCCGAACACCTTGGCTTCCAGGCGCTTGCGGTGCGCGCCGCGCTTGAGCATGTCGTTGATGAGAAGCTCCATCGCATAGCTGCCGTAGCGTGCAGGCGCGCCGTCACCGGCATTGCCTTCCGGCAGCAGGAAATGGTTCATGCCGCCTATCTTCAGCACCGGATCGCGCAGGCAGGCAGCCACGCAGGAGCCCAGCGTGGTGGTCAGCGCAGTGGTGTCGTCGACCACCAGGTACTGGGTCGGCAACAGCTTGGCGGCGAGGGTCTGGAAGCGCGCGTCCTGGTAGCGCATCACCTCGTCGGTGCGCAGCGAGGCGTTCATGCCCCGGCCCCCTGCGCGCGGCGGTACAGGGTGCGGCCACAGGGCTGAATCAGATCGGCCGCGTGCAGGTAGTTCTCCGAGTGGCCGGTGTAGAGCAGCCCGTCATCGGTGAGATGCTGCACCAGCCGGCCAAGGATGGCGCGTTGGGTCGGCTTGTCGAAATAGATCATCACGTTGCGGCAGAACAGCGCATCGAACGGGCCGCCAACGTCGTAGCGCGGGGCAAGAAGATTCAGCGGGCGGAACTCGATCAGTTCGCGCAGTGCGGGCAGCACCCGGCACTGGCCCTCGTTGGGGCCACTGCCACGCTGGAAATACCGTCGGCGCAGCTCCGGATCGAGGCTGGCGACGCGGTCGATGGCGTACACGCCACGGCCTGCGGTGGCCAGGACCTGTGTGTCGACATCGGTGGCGATGATGCGGACCGGCGGCTTCAGGCTGCCGAACGCCTCGCACGCGGTGATCGCCATGGAGTAGGGTTCCTCGCCGGTGGACGCGGCGCAGGACCACAGCAGCAGCGGGGCGTGGCCGGAGCGCTGCCGCAGTTCCTCGCGCAGCTTGTCGAAATGGTGGGGCTCACGGAAAAAGGAGGTGAGGTTGGTGGTCAGGGCGTTGGTGAACGCCTGCCATTCGTCACCGCCCTCCTGTTCCAGATGGTCCAGGTACTGCTGGAAGCTGCGCATGCCGAGTGTGCGCAGGCGACGCGACAGGCGGCCATAGACCATGTCGCGCTTGGCGGGCGCGAGGGCGATGCCCACCCGCTGGTAGATCAGGTCGCAGACACGGCGGAAATCGCGGTCGGCGAACTCGAACTCGCGCGGACCGGTGACGATGGGGCTGGGACTATGCACGGGGGACGTGTCCATCGGCGTGGGCGGTGGCCGCAGCCACCGCGGGTTCTCAGAATTCCTGCCAGTCGCTGGCGACGACGGGGGGAGTGTGGGCGCGGCGGACCGGCGCGGCCGGCGCATGCGCGCGTGCCGTGTTGGCGGTCACCGTTGGTTCCACCCGTGCGGCCACCGCCTTCACTGCGGCGGCCACTTGGTTGTCGAGGCGGAAGATCGCCACGGCATCGGCCAGCTGCGCGGCCTGTTCCTCCATCGCCCGTGCAGCGGCGGTGGCTTCCTCCACCAGCGCGGCGTTCTGCTGGGTGGTCTCGTCCATCTGCACCACGGTCTGGTTGACCTGCTCGATGCCGGCGCTCTGTTCCTGCGAGGCCGCGGAAATCTCGGCCATGATGTCGGTCACGCGCTGCACCGAGGCAACGATCTCGCCCATGGTGGCGCCGGCCTTGTGCACCAGCGCAGAACCATCGGCGACCTTGCCCACCGAGTCATCGATCAGGCCCTTGATCTCCTTGGCGGCAGCGGCCGAGCGCTGGGCGAGGGTGCGCACTTCGCTGGCGACCACGGCAAAGCCGCGGCCCTGCTCACCGGCACGGGCGGCTTCGACCGCGGCATTGAGGGCCAGGATGTTGGTCTGGAAGGCGATGCCGTCGATGACGCTGATGATCTCGGCGATCTTCTTCGAGGAGGCTTCAATGGCGGACATGGTGGTGACCACCTGGCCGACCACTTCGCCGCCCTGGGAGGCGACGCCATGGGCACCGATGGCGAGCTGGTTGGCCTGGCGGGCGTGCTCGGCGTTCTGGCGCACGGTGGAGGTCAGTTCCTCCATCGAGGCGGCGGTTTCTTCCAGGTTGGCGGCCTGCTGTTCGGTACGGCGCGACAGGTCGTTGTTGCCCGAGGCGATTTCGCCGGCGGCCAGGGTGATGCTGGAGGCGCTGGCCTGGATCTGGCCAACGATGCGGGTCAGCTGGGTGACGGTGGCATTGGCATCGTCACGCATCCGTGCGAACACGCCCTGGTAGTCGCCCTGCATGCGGGCGGTCAGGTCGCCTTCGGCGATGGCTGACAGCAGCTGTGACAGCTTGCCGAGGTTCTCATCGCTGACTGCCATCATCGCGTTGAGGTTTTCCAGCATGGTGCGGAAATCGTGATCGAAGCGCTGTGCGTCGCCGCGACGGCTGAAGTCACCGGCAGCGGCGGCGCCGGCCAGCTGCTTGATCTCGGCATTGATGCGGCCGAGGTTGTCCTTGACGGTATCAACGGCGTGGGTCATCGCCGCCTTCTCGCCCGGGTAGCGGGCGATATCACGGCTCAGATCGCCGACGGCGTATTGCTGGACGACATCGAGCACATCATGAAGGGTCTGCACGTGGCCGCCGACCAGCGCATTGGTCTCCTGCACCATCAGCCCATACTCGCCGGGGAATGCGCTGGCATCGATGCGGTAGCTGAGTTCACCGGCGTCGTGGCGACGTGCCATCTCACGTTGGCCGCCGATCACGGCGTGCAGCTGCCGCTGCATGGCGGACATCGCATCCAGCAGGCGGCCGGGCTCGTCATGCGGCTGCGGGCCGATATGGCTGTCCAGTCTGCCAGCGGCGATGCCTTCGGCCACGGCCGTAGCCTGCTTCAACGGTACCGCGATGCGGTTGCCGATCAGCCAGCTCAAGGCCAGCACGATCAGAACCACCACGCCACCGGAGATCGCCATGATCGTGGTGAACACCAGGGCCTGCTTCTGCACGTCGTCCGTGTAGACACCACTGCTGATGACCCAGTTCCACGGCGCGAACAGCCCGGCATAGGCGATCTTGCCGACGGTGCCTTCGCTGCCGGGCTTGGCCCAGCGGTAGTCGACGAAGCCGCCCCCGGCCTTGGCTGCCTCGACCTGCTGGTAATAGATGCGCACCCCTTCATCGGTGCGGAAATCCTTCATGTCCTTGCCGACCAGGTCCTTGCGGAACGGGTGCATGAGTACCCGGTAGCCGGTGTCGTAGACGTTGTAGTAGTAGGTGTCGTTCTCGGCACGCATCCTCTCCAGCGCCTGCAGGGCGGCGGCCTTGGCTGCCTCTTCGCTGAGCTCGCCGGTACCGGCCAGGCGGTGGTAGTGCTGGACAATGCCGTAACTCAGTTCGACCTGGGTCTTCAGCGAGGTCTTGCGCGTTTCAGTCAGGTCGAGGTACTGCATGCGGGCGGCGATCACCGACAGCGCGACCACGCCCAGCGCGATGAGCAGCGTGAGCAGATTGAGCTTGCGCCGGACGGAGAGATTGCTGAAGTAGTGTTGCCAGCGATGCATGAGGTTCATCGAGCAGGACCAGTTTGAAGCAGGCGGGCGGCGCCGAGCCGGCCACGGCGGAATACACCATGACACCCCCGTTATCGGCCGCGGGCGCGCGGGATTGAGGTGCAGTGCCGGAACGCATTCAGGTTTCCTTGCAGCGGCGGCTGCGGCGCTGCCTGCGGCAGGCCTTTCAAGCAACAGCAACAGCAACGGCAACGGCAACGGCAGGTCATGGCGATGGGTTGCTATGGTTTGGCCGGGTCGGGGTGGGCAGGCAGGACACGCCGTGAACCCATCCATGGGGGCTCGATGGCGCCATCCATGGCGCCAACGGTCCTGCCTGCCCACCCCGACCCGGCCCGCCAGGGCTTCACTTCGGCGGCCGGCAAAGGCGTTGGGTTTCCACGTGGGAAGAGGGGTCGGATCCGTTTTCCTGTGGAAAACGGATCTGACCCCTGAAGTGGCCTGGCTTTTGCTTTTTGCTTTCTTTCTTCAATCCGGGGTGGACGCGCACGGAAACTGTCCGTGGCCGGGAGGGTGGGTTGCGCAGGGGCGTAAGCGCCATGGATGGCGCGCCCGAGCCTACAGGGACGTATTCACGGCGTCCCCTGCGCGACCCACCCTCCTGGCCCAAACGAAGGAAATCCGCAGCTCTCCGCGGCCACCCCGAGGGGCTTCGCCGTTGGCTGGACAATCAGATGCCCCTTAAACGAAAGCGCCCCGGCGCAGGGCCAGGGCGTTGTCGTGCGTCAGGTCAGGCAGGAATCAGAACTCCTGCCAGTCTCCGTCGGCCAGTTCCGCGGCCATCGGGCGACCGCCGCTGCTGCGGCGGGCCGGCGGTGCAGCCGGCGCCGGGGCGGCGGGTGCAGCGGTGCGCGGGGCGGGGGCGGCGACGCGGGGCGCGACCACGGTTTCGGCTTCATCGAGCACGAAGATGGACACCGCTTCACTCAGATGGCCTGCCTGTTCCTCCATGGCCCGCGCAGCGGCGGTGGCTTCCTCCACCAGCGCGGCGTTCTGCTGGGTGGTCTCGTCCATCTGCACCACGGTCTGGTTGACCTGCTCGATGCCGGCGCTCTGTTCCTGCGAGGCCGCGGAGATCTCGGCCATGATGTCGGTCACGCGCTGCACCGAGGCGACGATCTCGCCCATGGTGGCCCCGGCCTTGTGCACCAGTGCAGAACCATCGGCGACCTTGCCCACCGAGTCATCGATCAGGCCCTTGATCTCCTTGGCGGCAGCGGCCGAGCGCTGGGCGAGGGTGCGTACTTCGCTGGCGACCACCGCAAAGCCGCGGCCCTGTTCACCGGCACGGGCGGCCTCGACCGCGGCGTTGAGGGCCAGGATGTTGGTCTGGAAGGCGATGCCGTCGATGACGCTGATGATCTCGGCGATCTTCTTCGAGGAGGCTTCGATGGCGGACATGGTGGTGACCACCTGGCCGACCACTTCGCCGCCCTGGGAGGCGACGCCATGGGCACCGATGGCGAGCTGGTTGGCCTGGCGGGCGTGCTCGGCGTTCTGGCGCACGGTGGAGGTCAACTCCTCCATCGAGGCGGCAGTTTCTTCCAGGTTGGCGGCCTGCTGTTCGGTACGGCGCGACAGGTCGTTGTTGCCCGAGGCGATTTCGCCGGCGGCAGTACTGATTGCCCGGCTGGACTGCTTGATGCGGGTGACGATCTCGCTCAGCTGCGCGGCAGTGGCATTGGCATCGTCACGCATGCGTGCGAATACGCCCTGGTAGTCGCCATGCATGCGCACGGTGAGGTCACCCTGCGACAGCGCGGCGAGCAGGCCGGAAATCTGTTCGATGCTGCCGGCGTTGGCGTCGAGCAGGCCGTTGATCTGCTGGGCCAGCTGCAGGAAGAAGCCTTCCTTGTCGCTGGTTTCGATCCGGCCGGACAGGTCGCCGGCGGCGGCGCGGGCGATCACCCGGGCCACTTCGGCCTCGACCTGCGCTTCCTGGGTACGGTCACGCCATTCCACCACGCAGCCGACGGTGTCGCCGTCCTCGTTGCGGATGGTCGACACGACCTGGGCGAACTGGGCATCGCCGTACTGCATCGGGCGGCGGGCCACGCCGTGCTGCTTGAGGTTCGCCAGCAGGGACGGGTCCATCTCGCCACGGTGTTCCAGCACCGTGACCGGCTTGCCGATCAGCGAGTCCTGCGCATCGAAGTCAGGCAGGTCGCGGCGCACATCGTCCTGGTACTGGCTCAACGTCTGCTGCAGGGCACGGTTGCTGTAGACGATGGTGTTGTTGGTATCGGTCAGGTAGACGCCGGTCGAACTGTAATCCAGCGCGGTCCGGATGCGCAGGTTCTCACGGGCGATGGCCTGGTCGGTCTCGATGCGCTCACGCAGATCACGCTGCATGCGCTGCATGGCCTGCATCAGTTCGCCCACTTCATCCTGGCGGCTGACATCGATGTGACCGTCGAGCTTGCCGCCGGCGACATCATTGGCCACCGAGACGGCACCACGCACGCTGCCGACGAGGGCGCGGGCGAACAGCCACACCAGCACCAGGCCGAGCGCGGCGCCACCCAGCAGGGCGATCACGGTCAGGACGGACGAAGCGGCATAGGTGGATTCGGCCTGTTCGCGCGAGGCGCGTGCGAGGCGGTTGTCTTCGGCAATCAGGGCTTCCAGCGCCGCGGCGGCCTTGCGGTGCTTGGTGCGGGTCTCGCCGACGAAGGTATCGATGGCGTCGTCCGGCAGGTCCAGTTCCAGCATCTCGGTGACGCTGTCGTAGGAGGCCAGGGCGTCCTTCCAGTCCTTGGCGAAGGTGTCGAACAGCTTCTTCTGCTGGGCGTTGTCCACCAGCTTCGGATAGTCCTTGATGGAACTGTCCATGCTGGTACGCAGCGCTGCAGCCTGCTTGCGCGCGTCGGCCTTGACGTCATCGCTGGCACGGATCAGCTGCTGGTAGGCACTGTTGCGGTACTCGCCGAGCATGCCGCGCATCTCGCCGGCCAGGCGGATGCTTTCCATGCGCGAACCGGCCAACTCGGTGGTGACGTTGTTCAGCGAATGCAGGCCACGATAGGCGACGATGCCCTGCAGCAGCATCACCAGCAGGATGACGCCGAAGGTCACCATCAGCTTCGGCATCAGTTTCAGGTTGTTGATCCAAGGCATGGGCGTTGCGATCTCCTAAGGCAGACGCGCACGGGCATCGGGCCCGGTTGCGGCGGCGGCCACGCCGGCACCAGGACCGGCGTGACTGCGACGGACAGCGGATTACTTGATGTTGGCCAGCTTCAGGCCGGCCGGCGAGCTGACTTCGATCTCGGCGCGCGAGGCATCACGCTGGATCTTGCCGATCACGCACACGGTCTTGCCTTCCAGCGTTTCCAGCGGGAACGAGAACTTGCTGCGGTTTTCACCGGCGATGCGCGCCGAGAAGGTGTGGCGCGGGAAAGCGCCGCCCATGTACAGGAACGTCGGCTGGCCTTCGGAACCTTCGGCGAAGCGGGCCTTCTCGACCTTGCCGCAGACCATGCCGTCCTTGCCCACCGAGCGCGGGGCCAGTTCCGGCGGGATCATGTCCGAGGACTGGGCGAGGGCGGACGACGCGGTGGTGGCCAGGGCGGCAGCCGAAACGAGCGCGAGCAGGGACTTCATCGGGGTGGTTCTCCGGGAGGGTGATGGTTTTTTGCCGGTGGTACGCGTTCCCGCGCGGCCGGCCTCTGTCCCCCTATCGGCACCGCCGCAGGGAACTGAAGGGTTTCGTGACAGCAACGTGAAGCGGTACGCAGACTCAGGCGGCGGCGTCCTCGAGCAGGGCCGGCTGGCCCATGTCCGCGCTGTCCAGCAGGGTCTCGATGTCCAGCAGGATCAGCATGCGGTCGTCCTGGGTGCCGATGCCCGAGATGAACCGGGTATCGACCGCAGCGCCGAATTCAGGGGTCGGGCGGATCTGTTCGGACGACAGCGGGATGACGTCCGAGACGCTGTCCACCACGATGCCGACCACACGGTCATCGACATTGAGCACGATCATCACGGTAAAGGCGTCGTAGCGCGCGTTCTCCAGGCGCAGCTTCAGGCGCAGGTCGATCACCGGCACGATGGTTCCGCGCAGGTTGATTACGCCCTTGATGTAATCCGGTGCGTCCGGCACCCGGGTGACGGCATCGTAGCCGCGGATTTCCTGCACCTTGAGGATATCCACGCCGTAATGCTCGGCGCCGAGCGTGAAGCTGAGGAATTCGCCGCCGGCGCTGGCGGCGGAGCGGGTCTGGTCGTTCATCGAGGGGTCCTGGTTCTGCCGGAAGTCCCGGTGTCAGGCTCGATATCGGCCCCGCGCGGGGGGACTTTAGGCAGGGCCGTGACAGGACATTCCCGTCTGGTGAGGACCGGATGGCGCCAGGCCACGGCCGGCGCCAGCTACATCTCTCCGTTCCGGCGTGCCTTGCGCTGGCGGTCGATCCGGAAGATGTAGCGCTGGATGGCGCTGTCGCCACCGCGAGGCAGGCTGTCGAAGCGCATCCCCACGCGCTTGATTTCGGTACCGTTGGGCTGGCGCTGCGGCAGCAGGTTGCAGACCACCAGTTCGATATCCAGATCCGGCCCATCCGACAGCGACAGCACCGCCGCGTAGCGCTGCTGCAGGCCGAACACGGCGCAGTCGCTGGGCACCGCGACGGCAAGGCCACCGCCGCTGATGTCCACCACGCGCATCGACAACGCCTCGGGGCGTCCGTCCGCAGCCGGCAGCAGCAGCTGGGGCGAGTCGGTGATGGGGGTTTCCAGCCGGTACAGTTCGCGCCGCTGCAGATGCATCAGTTCCTCTGGCAGCGCAGCGCGGAAGGCGACGTGGCCGTCGTTGTCCACGCGCTGCAGCCCCTGCAGACGGAAGCGCACCAGCACGCGCTCAAGCTGGGCGAAACACAGCACATGATCGGCCTGCTCGGCTGCCCGGTTGGACGCCTCCTGCGGGCTGCCATCGATCAGCAGCACGTCCTCGTCTTCGTCCAGTTCCAACAGCGCGGTCGGGAACGAGCGATCGCGGCCGTCGATATGCGCGTTTATCAGGGAGCGCTGCTCGATCAGCGAGCGCAGCAGCTGCCGCAGCTGGCGCGGATTACGGACCAGGAAGCGTTCATCCGCGGCGTCGGCCGCATGGACATCGTGCACTGCTGTGTCGTTGCCGTCGGACATGGAATCTGTGGTCAGGGGCGGGCGCCTGCGCGCGCCGGCGCGTGGCTCGATGGGGATATCGGCCACCGCGCCGGATTATGAAGTGTGAGTTTCATCACCTTCCATCGGCCGGGCCGGGATCGAAGGAATGGGCCGGAGGCATCATTCCTCGATACCGGCGATCTGCCGCACACGCTGCATCACCGCCGGATTGTCGTCCCCTCCGTTCAGGTGGAAGCGCGCTACCGCGGCCGCCAGCAGCTGTGCCTGTTCGGCCATGCCGTGGGTGGCGGCGGTTGACGCCTCCACCAGCGTGGCGTTCTGGCGGGTGCTGGCGTCCATCTGCGCGATGCTCTGGTTCACCTGCTCGATGCCCATGCTCTGTTCCTGCGAGGCGGAGGAGATCTCGCCCATGATCTGGTTCACCTGCTGCACCGCGGCCACGACCCGCTGCATGGTGCTGCCGGCCTGTTGCACCAGTGCGGCGCCATCGCTGACCTTGCCGACAGAGGCGTCGATCAGGCCCTTGATCTCCTTGGCAGCACCCGCCGAGCGTTGGGCGAGGGTGCGCACTTCGCTGGCGACCACGGCAAAGCCGCGGCCCTGCTCACCGGCACGGGCGGCTTCGACCGCGGCATTGAGGGCCAGGATGTTGGTCTGGAAGGCGATGCCGTCGATGACGCTGATGATCTCGGCGATCTTCTTCGAGGAGGCTTCAATGGCGGACATGGTGGTGACCACCTGGCCGACGACCGTGCGCCCTTCGCCGGCGATGTCGGCCGCATCGGTGGCCAGCTGGTTGGCCTGCCGCGCATGTCCCGCGTTCTGGCGCACGGTCGCGGTCAACTCCTCCATGGTGGCGGCGGTTTCCTCCAGGCTGGCCGCCTGCTGTTCGGTGCGGCTGGCCAGGTGACCGTTGCCCTGCGCCAGTCCGGCGGCGGCGCCGGTGAGGCGGCTGGAGGCTGCCTGGATGCTGCCGACGATGCGGGTCAGCTCGGCGATGGTGGTGTTGGCATCGTCGCGGATGCGGGCGTAAACGCCGTGGAAGTCGCCCTGCATCTGCACGGTGAGGTCGCCGCGCGAGAGCGAGGACAGCAGCTGCGAGATCTGCTCGATGCTGCGTGCGTTGGCATCCAGCAGGCCGTTGAGGCGTTCCGCCAGCTGCAGGAAGAAGCCTTCCTTGCCGGCGGTTCCTACGCGGCCGCTGAAGTCGCCCTGCGCGGCGGCATCGACGATATGGCCGAGTTCTTTTTCGACCTCGATCTCGGCTGTGCGGTCGGCCCACTCCACCACGAATCCCTGGCGCTGTTCGTCGTCGCCGATGATCGGATTGACGATCAGCTGCAGGGCCCGGCCGCCGACGCGGATCTGCGTGCGATAGGTGCCGGTGAGGCGGTCGAGCAGGGTGGCCTGGTGGGCCGGATTGCGGTGGAAGATGTCGATGTTGCGGCCCAGCAGGTCGGCGGCGCTGAACTGTGGCAGGTCACGGCGCAGGTCGGCTTCGGCGGCGGCCAGCATTTTCTGCAGTGGACGGTTGACGAAGACGATGTTGCGGTCACGGTCGGCGATCATCACGTTGGTGGTGACATCGTCCAGCGCGCTGCGGATGCGCAGCGATTCGCCACCGGCCGCCAGCTCGCGCTGGCGGCGCTGCAGCAGCCGGGTGCTGGCCTGGACCAGGGCGGCGGCCAGCGAGTCCTGCGGGAACTGGCTGGCATGCAGCGCCTCGGGCAGGGGCTGGTCGTCGGCCAGGCCGCGTGCCAGGTGTGCCAGTTGCTGCGGGTCGTGGCCGAGCAGCAGAAGCTGGCGGCGCATCTGGACGGCCATCACCGACAGCAGGCCGGCCTCGATGGTGACGTACAGGGCGTGCAGGACCAGCACGCCCAGACCACTGCCGGCGGCGAATACCGGGTACGGCAGGCCGCGCGTCTGCAGGGCGAAGAACAGCACGTGATGCACGGCGATCGCCACGGCGGCCACCACGATCGGCAGCCAGTCGCGGTAGTACAGCAGCAGTGCGATCAGCACGATGACCGTGAAGTGGGTCTCCAGCTGTCCGTGCGTCTGGTGGATCAAGGTGGCCGACAGCACCATCCACGCCAGCGCTGTCGTGCAGCGGCTGAGGCGGCTGCCGGGTTGCAGGTGGACCTGCACCGCGCTGACCAGCAGCGCAGGCAGTGCGACCAGCAGCCACGGTGTCCATTGACCATGGCGCACGGCCAGTGCCAGCGAGGCCAGGACCAGCCCTGCACTGACCAGCAGGAACAGGCGGTCGGCACCCGCGGCCAGCGTGCGCAGGTAAGGCGGTGTCGGCTGACCGGTCGGCGCGGCGGTATTACGGGTGGAGGCATGCATGCGCTACTCCTTGTGGCATGGGCAATGATGGGAAAGGATCACGGGCGCCTGTGCATTGCGCAGCAGCCCCGCAACCAGTGGAGCGGCTGCGAGCGGACGGCCGCCGCAGCCCGCGTCGAGAAGGGAGGGCCCGGCATAGACAAGGCGCTGCTGGTACAGCACCAACCATTCGAAGGGCAGCGGCGTGCGGGCCTCCCGCAGGTCGATGCCGTCGGGTGTGCGCGCCGGTGGTGCGCAGCCACACACGATGGACTGCCGCAGCAGCAGGGGATGCTGATGGCTGGCGGCAAGCACGGCGGGCGACAGCTGCGCCAGCACGTCCGCGGCGCGCCAGCGGCCGGCCGGTGGCTGTGAAGCATCGGCCTGCGCCCACAGCGCGGCGAGGGTCCATCCCAGCCACGCAGCGAGCAGCAGCACGCCGGCCAGCATTCGCCCACGCTGTACCGGTATCGGGTCGGGGTCGTTGCTGGCTGGCATCGCTGGCTCGCGTAGGACCGTGTCCCGTTAGCGGCGAGCGGCGGCTGAACCTGAAGAAAAATTCAATCAGTTGGCCGGGGCAACGCTGGAACTGTGATGCGTTGCGACGACCGGCGAGGAGTCACGGCGATCAGACCGGGCCGGTCGAGGGCCGGATCCCTGCCAGTGTGCAGGAATCCGACGCGTCCCAGTTCCGATGCGGTCAGAACTCCTGCCAGTCGCCGTCGAGTGCCAGCGCCGGCTGCGCCGCCGCGGCGCGTGCGACGCGCTGGGGGGCCGGCCTGGCCGCTGGAGCTGCCGCTGGCGTTCTGCGCTGCGCCGCCGCGACCACCGCCGGTAGCGGTGCTTCGTTCTGTGACTCCAGGCGGAAGCGGGCCACGGCCTCACCCAGCTGCACAGCCTGTTCCTCCATCGCCCGTGCAGCGGCGGTGGCTTCCTCCACCAGCGCGGCGTTCTGCTGGGTGGTCTCGTCCATCTGCACCACGGTCTGGTTGACCTGCTCGATGCCGGCGCTCTGTTCCTGCGAGGCCGCGGAAATCTCGGCCATGATGTCGGTCACGCGCTGCACCGAGGCAACGATCTCGCCCATGGTGGCGCCGGCCTTGTGCACCAGCGCAGAACCATCGGCGACCTTGCCCACCGAGTCGTCGATCAGGCCCTTGATCTCCTTGGCGGCAGCGGCCGAGCGCTGGGCGAGGGTGCGCACTTCGCTGGCGACCACCGCAAAGCCGCGGCCCTGTTCACCGGCGCGGGCGGCCTCGACCGCGGCGTTCAGGGCCAGGATGTTGGTCTGGAAGGCGATGCTGTCGATGACGCTGATGATCTCGGCGATCTTCTTCGAGGAGGCTTCGATGGCGGACATGGTGGTGACCACCTGGCCGACCACTTCGCCGCCCTGGGAGGCGACGCCATGGGCACCGATGGCGAGCTGGTTGGCCTGGCGGGCGTGCTCGGCGTTCTGGCGCACGGTGGAGGTCAGTTCCTCCATCGAGGCGGCGGTTTCTTCCAGGTTGGCGGCCTGCTGTTCGGTACGGCGCGACAGGTCGTTGTTGCCCGAGGCGATTTCGCCGGCGGCCAGGGTGATGCTGGAGGCGCTGGCCTGGATCTGGCCAACGATGCGGGTCAGCTGGGTGACGGTGGCATTGGCATCGTCACGCATCCGTGCGAACACGCCGTTGAACTGCCCGTCCATGCGCGCGGTGAGGTCCCCGGCAGCGATCGACTGCAGCAGCTGCGAGAGCTGGCCGAGATTGCTGTCGGCGACCTCCATCATGGTGTTCAGGTGATCGATCATCACCTTGAAATCATGCTGGAAGCGCTGTGCGTCGCCGCGCTGGCTGAAGTCGCCCGCGGCGGCTGCGGCCGCGAGCTGCTGGATCTGCGTATTGATCGCCAGCAGGCTGGACTTGGCCGCATCCATCGACTCATGCAGGATGGCGCGGCTGCCGGGCAGGCGGCGCGCGTCCGGTGCGAGATTGCCGACGGCATACTGGTTGAGTACGTCGATCGCATCGCGGATCGCGTCCAGGTGCTCGAAAATGACCGTATTGATGCCGCTGGCGAGCTGGCCGTAGACACCCGGGAAGTCTTCCGGGATGCGATGGCTGATATCCGGTCCGGCATGCATCTGCGCCATCAGCTGCGTCTGCTCGGAGAATCGGCGCAGCATTGCGGTCATTTCCGCGGTGGCGGACAGCATCTGGCCGGCCTCGTCGTTGCTGGTGGCGCGGGTGCTGACGCTCAGGTCACCGCGGGCGACTGCCTGGATGGCCTGCACGGCCTTGCCGAGCGGACCGGTCACGGCCCGCGAGATGACCGTGGCCAGCGCGGCGGCCAGCAACGACAGCAGTACGATGCAGCCGATGATGGCGATCATGCTGGCGCGATGGGTGGCGTTGGCATCGGCGATCCGCGCGTCCATCAGGCCGGCGATGTGGGCACCCAGTGCCTTCAGGGCGTCGAACAGTTCACGCCGTGCCGGGCGCGACTGCTCGTCGGAAATCTGCTGCGCCATGATGCCGTCGCCGGCGGCCACTGCGTCACGCATGGCCTTGTTGGCGGCGAAGTAGCGATCCACCTGCGCCGAGGCGGCGCGATACAGTTCGCGTTCCTTGTCCTGGGCCGGCAAGGCGGCATAGGCCGCCAGTTCATCGCGTACGGCTTTGGCGGTGGTGTCCATGCGCTTGTTGTAGTCGGCCACCTTGTCCGGCTGGTCCAGCATGGTCAGCTGGGCCAGCTCGTAGGTACGGAATTCACCAAGCTGCGAGCGGGCTTCGCCCAGATGCTGCACCGACGGAATATCGTTGCTGGCCATCGCCCCCAGCTGGTCGTTGGCCTGGCTCAGGCGCAACAGTGCGAACGCACCCAGCAGCAGGGTCATCAGGGTGGTGAGGGTGAACCCCACGGCCAGCTTGCGGGCGATGGGCAGATCGTGGAACCACTTCATGCAGGTGCTCCAGGTGGGCAGAGTGGCGGGCGTGCGTGCCGGCCGGGGAGTGCAGCGTGAACCGGAGCCGATGCGCGTCCGGTCACGACTGTCACTGCGAGATAGCGGCGCACGGCCGGCGGACTTTATGGATGGGCGTCACATCCGGATGCGTAGGGACGGCGGCGCGGACGCGTTGCAGGGGCCGTGTTCCGGCCTGCACGCGGGGGGGTTCCTGCGGCGCCGTGGGCCGACGGAGTTCACGAAATGGAGCGGGAGGCGCACACTCGCCTTGCTACCGGGCTGCACACAAACGAAAGCCGCCGCCCGTGTGGGGCGGCGGCCCTGGATCACCTGCGCTCGGACTCAGGCGGCCTGCGGCACGCGCAGCGAGCGCACCAGCCCACCGATGTCGACGATCAGTGCAACGCGGCCATCGCCGAGGATGGTGGCGCCGGACACGCCGCCGATACGCCGGTAGTTGTTCTCGATGTTCTTGACCACGACCTGCTGCTGGCCGACCAGTTCGTCCACTTCCAGTGCGATCTTCTGCCCGTCGCCTTCCACCACCACCACCAGCGATTCGCTGCCGGGCATGCGGGCGCCGTACCCGTAGTACTCGCTGAGGGACAGGATCGGCAGGTACTCGCCACGCACGCGCAGCACGCGCCCTTCGCCGGCCATGCTGCGGATGTCCTCCGGCTGCGGCTGCAGGGCTTCCAGCACATAGGCCAGCGGCAGGATCAACGTCTCGCCCGCCACCGCCACGGTCATGCCGTCGAGGATGGCCAGGGTCAGCGGCAGCCGGATCAGGGTACGCGTTCCAGTGCCCAGGCTGCTTTCGATCTGTACTTCACCGCCCAGTGCCTGGATGTTGCGACGGACGACGTCCATGCCCACGCCGCGCCCGGAGAGATCGGTGACGGCGTCGGCGGTGGAGAAGCCCGGCTGGAAGATCAGGTCCCAGACCTGCGAGTCGGTGGGATTGTCGGGCACGCTCAGGCCGCGTTCGGCCGCCTTGGCGAGGATCCTGGCGCGATCCAGGCCGCGTCCGTCGTCGCTGACTTCGATGACGATGTGGCCTCCCTGGTGCGACGCCGCCAGGGTGATGGTGCCGGTCTCGTCCTTGCCTGCGCCCTTGCGCACGTCCGGCATTTCCAGCCCGTGGTCGATGGAGTTGCGGACCAGGTGGACGAGCGGATCGGCGATCTTCTCGATCAGGCCCTTGTCCAGTTCGGTGCCTTCACCGATGGTGCGCAGGCGGACCTGCTTGCCGAGGCGGGTGGAGAGGTCGCGGACCAGGCGCGGGAAGCGGCGGAACACGGCGTCGACCGGCAGCATGCGCACGCCGATGACGGCTTCCTGCAGGTCGCGGGTGTTGCGTTCGAGCTGATCCAGGCCGGCGAACAGGCTCTCGGCAAGCACCGGATCCAGTGCATGCGAGACCTGCTTGAGCATGGCCTGGGTGATGACCAGTTCACCGACCAGATTGATCAGTGCGTCCACCTTGTCGACACTGACGCGGATCGAGGTTTCCGCGTCCTGGCTGGTGCCAGGGGTGCCACTGGCGGCAGGGGCGGCGGCAACGGGGGGTACTGCAGCAACGGGCGTGGAAGGGGCGTTGGCTGTTGTATCGGGGGCGCGGGTGGCCAGGCTCGGCGGCGCGGCCGGACGGATGTCCAGTTCGCAGTCGTCCAGCACCCACGCAAAGGTGTCTTCGATCTTGCTGCGCGGCACCTTGCCGACCAGGCCGAGGTCCCACGCAAGATGGGCTTCGAGAGGGTCAAGCTGGGCGAAGCCGGGCAGGCGTTCGAGCCGCGCAGCGACCTGCAGCGAGCCGAGATGTTCCAGTTCGCGGATGATGCGCAGCGGATCATTGCCACTCATGAACAGTGAGGGCGCGGGGGTGAAGCCGATCTGCCAGGCTTCGGGCGTATCGTCCACCGGTGCTGCGGCGGCAGCCGCGGCCGGGGCGCTGGCTGCCGGCTGGCCGGACAGCACTGCCTCCAGCCGCGCCTTCACCGCGGCGACGGCCGCCGGATCGGCCGCCTGGCCGTGCTCGGCCTCGCGCAGCAGGGCGCGCAGCACATCCACGGACGACAGCATCGCATCGACCGCGTGGCCTTCCAGCGCGCGCTTGCCGGCGCGCAGCTCGTCCAGCAGCGTTTCCAGTACGTGGGTGAGCGCGGCGATGGCATCGAAGCCGAACGTACCGGCACCGCCCTTGATGGAGTGGGCGGCGCGGAACACCGAGTTGATGATCTCCGCGTCCTGCTGCCCCGACTCCAGGGCCAGCAGGCCGGCCTCCATCGCGTCGAGGCCTTCGCGGCTCTCTTCGAAGAAGGTGGCGTGGAAGCGTTGCAGGTCCATGCTCATGCAGTGGTGATCCGGAAGCGAAGAAGGGGAACGGTGCGGGGCGATCAGCCCAGCACTTTCTGCACGGTGGCGACCAGCTGTTCCGGGTTGAACGGCTTGACCAGCCAGCCGGTGGCGCCGGCGGCCTTGCCTTCGGACTTCTTGTCGGCGGCGGACTCGGTGGTCAGCATCAGCAGCGGCGTGAACTTGTAGTCCGGCAGCTGGCGCAGCTCGCGGATCAGCGCAATGCCGTCCATGTTCGGCATGTTGACGTCGGTGACCACCGCGTTGAAGCGCTGTCCCTTCGCGCGGCCGAGCGCGACCGCGCCGTCTTCAGCTTCTTCGACGGCAAAACCGGCCGAGGTGAGGGCGAAGGACACCATCTGGCGCATCGACGCCGAATCGTCCACCACCAAGATACGTGCGCTCATGCAGCGTTCTCCACAGATTTCAGGTTGTCATGGGGTACGTCCAGGCCCAGAGCCTGGGTGACGCCCAGCAGGCGCGCGGCGTCACGGAAGGTTGCAGTGCAACCGTGGAAGCCGGTGTCCAGGCCCGCCTCGCGGCGTGCCTGCACGAATGCACACAGCACCTGCACGGCGGCGGTGTGGACGCGGCCGACCTGGCTTGCATCCAGGGTCAGCTCGCCAACCTGCGCTACCAGCGGGGCGAGGCGGTTCTTGAGCTCGGTGCTGGTCTCGATGCCGAGATCCTCACCCAGTTCGACAGTGCTCATCGTTGCTCCGGACAAACGGTTCCGTCATCCATATCGGCACCCGCCAGGGGTTCTTTAGGGGGCGGTGAGGCCCTGCGTGCCCGTTCCGACGGGCCCGGGCAACGCGTGGCCCCCGCCTCAGTTGAGCAGGCGGGTGGCGTCGAGCAGGATCATCGGCCGTTGGCTGACGCGGGCCACACCACGGAAGAGGTCGTTGGAGATCTGGCAGATGCGGGCGGTATCCGGTGGCTCGATCTGCGAATCAGTGAGATTGGCGACGTCTTCCACGGCCGAGACGCGCAGGCCGATGGTCTCGCCGTCTTCCTCCAGCACCACGATGCGGGTCTGTGCGTCGTCCTCGGCCGCCGCTGCGCCCAGGTGCAGCCCAAGGTCCATCACGGGCACCACCTGGCCGCGCAGGTTCATGATCCCCAGCATCGCCGGCGCAGTGCCGCGCAGCGGCAGCAGGGGTACCGGCAGTACCACCTCCTGCACTTTCAGCAGTTCCAGTGCATAGGCCTGGCTGCCACAGCGCATCCGCAGCCAGCGCGAGGTGCGCTCGTTCGCGCGGCGGTGCTGCGGATGCGGGCTGTTGGCGGGTCGATGGGCCTGCGCCTGCAGTTCCTGCCAGCTGGCAGGGCGGCTGGCGGCGGGTGCTTCGAGGGCGACACGCGGCGGTGCAGCCGCTGCCGGCGGCGCAGCGGCGGGTGCCGGGGGCACGATCCGCGCGGGCGCCACCGGATCCACCCCTTCGCCGCTGGCGGCGGCCTCGAAGGCAGCCTGCAGCGCGGGGCTGTCGGTGTGGGCCAGCAACGGGCTTTCCGCGCCGTCGGTCTCGTAGATCACCTCATCGGGCAGATCGTCCCAGGTCGGCTGGCGTTCGGCAGCGGCCGGTGCAGCGGACTGGCTGGCGGCCTCGAAGGCGGCCGCCAGAGCGGCGTCATCCACGGGCACCACGTCGCTGCTGCCGGTTTCGTAGATGACCTCTGCCGGCAGGTCGTCCCAGGTCGGCTCGCGTTCGGCGATCGCCGCCGGAAGCGCCGTGTTGCCTGCATCGGGGTTGGCCGCCACCGGGGCGATCGCTTCGCCCAGCAGCTCGTCCAGATAGTCGTCCAGCACGCCGGTGGTGTTCATGCGGCCTGCTCCAGCGCGCGCGCATCCTCGCCAAGGATCCAGTTCAGCGCGCGACGGTAGGCCGCGAGCCCGCGGCCGGGATAGTCCTCGCCGACGCTCGGCAGGGTCAGGCCGGCCGCGTTGCTGACCCGCGTGTCGATCGGAATCGCATCCTCCCAGACGCGTGCGCCGTGACGGTCCTGCATGCTGCGCAGTGATTCGTTGCCGGTGCGGGTGCGGCGGTCGAACAGGGTGGGCAGGATCGAGATCGGCAGCGGGCGCCGGCGCGAGCGCTCGACCATCTCACCGGTGCGCACCATGCCGTCCAGCCCGTGCAGTGCCAGCGGCTCGGCCTGCGTCGGAATGATCAGGCGGTCCGCTGCCGCGAGCGCATTGATCATCAGCAGGCCGAGTGTGGGCGCGCAGTCCAGCAGGATGTAGTCGTGCTGGCCCTGGTGCCGTGCCAGCGCGTTCTGCAGCGCCAGGCCAAGGCCCGGCTGGTTGGCGCTGCGGCGCTCCAGCGTGGCCAGTGCCGGCTGTGCACAGACGTAGTCCAGGCCGCTGACGCTGCTGGTGTGGCAAAGGCTGGACAGCTCGGCCGGAGGTGCGCCGAACAGCTCAAGTACGCCGGTCGGTGGCGGGTCCACCGGCACGCCGAAGGCGCGGCTGAGCGAGGCGTGGGGATCAAGATCGATCAGCAGCACGCGATGGCCCTGCGTGGCCAGGTTGCGACCGAGGGCCAGGGTGGTCGTCGTCTTGCCGACTCCGCCCTTCTGGTTGGCGACTGCCCAGATGCGCATGGGTTTACTCCTTCATTGCCGGGGGAGCGGCGGCGCCGACACGGCTGCCAGCCGGCACCGGTGGCAACTGCACCGGTGCGATTGGGGACGGGGAGGGCACTGTGGCGGGTGTTGCCGCAGGCCCGGCGGACGGGTCGGCCGCGCCGTTGGCGGCGTTCAGGCGCTGGCCCAGCGGGTCGACCGAGTGCGAGGTATCGGCCAGGATGATGACCATCACCCTCCGGTTGCGGTTGCGACCCTGCGCACTGTCGTTGTCCTCGCGCGGGCGGAACTGGCCGTAGCCGACCATGGCCAGACGCGAGGGCTGCAGGCCCTGGTCGGCGAACAGGTGGACCACGCTGGCGGCCCGCGCGGCCGACAGTTCCCAGTTGGAGGGGAAGGTGGCGGTGGCGATCGGCACGTTGTCGGTGTGGCCTTCCACCCGCACGCTGTTGGGTACGTCGCGCAGCACACCGGCCAGGCTGGACAGCGTCCCGCGCGCGTGCACGTCCAGCGCCGCCGAGCCGGTCGGGAACAGGATGTCGCTGTTGATCTCCACTTCGATCCACAGCTCGGTGCGGCGCACGCTGATCATGCCGCGCTCGATCAGCGGCGACAGCGCGGCGGTCAACCGGTCGGCGATGCTGCTGAGCTGGCGCTCGGCACGGGCGATCTGCTGCTGGTCGTGCACCGAGACCGGCATGCGCATCTGCGAGGCCATGGCCGGCAGCAGGGTAGGGTCGTGCGAGGGTGCCGGTGCGGAAGGGCCGATCTTGGTGCCGGACTTGATCACCGAAGGACTGTCCCAGCCGCCCCCCTGCACCTGCTTGTTGCCGACCTGCACCGGATTGATGGTGCGCGGCGCGCCACCAAAGGCATCGGTGAGCGCATCGGCCATGATCCGGTACTTGCCTTCGTTGATCGAGGAGATCGCATACATCACCACGAAGAAGGCCAGCAGCAGCGTCATCAGATCGGCATAGGGGATCGCCCATGCTTCATGGTTGGCGTGCTCTTCGTGGTGTCTGCGGCGGGCCATGTCAGTGCAGGAAGCCGGACAGGTTGGTTTCGATGTTCCGCGGGTTCTCGCCCTGCGCGATCGAGATCAGGCCTTCGATGACCATCTCGCGGTCGCGGCTGTTGTGGGCGATCACTCCCTTCAGCTTGGCGGCGATCGGCAGGAACAGCAGGTTGGCCGACGCGATGCCGTAGATGGTGGCGGTGAAGGCGGCGGCGATGCCATGCCCCAGCTTGCTGGGGTCGGCCAGGTTCTTCATGACGGCGATCAGGCCCAGCACCGCACCGATGATGCCCAGCGTCGGCGCATAGATGCCCATGCCCTCGAAGACCTTGGCAGCGGCCTGGTCACGGTGTTCCTGGCTGCCCAGCTCGATCTCCAGCATGTGCCGGATCGATTCGGGCTCGACGCCATCGACCAGCAGCTGCAGGCCTTTGCGCAGGAACGGATCCTGCTGCGCTTCCACCTGCGCTTCCAGGCCCAGCAGGCCCTGGCGGCGGGCGATGTTGCTCCACTCGACAATCTGCTGGATCAGCTCGCGACGATCGCTGTGCGGCGGGCGCACGACCCAGCGCACGATCCGGAAGGCATGCCTGAATACGGCGGGTGCGGTGTGCAGCAGGATCGCGGCGATGGTGCCGACGATGACGATCACGAACGCCGCAGGCGACCACAGGGACGCCAGTCCGGCGCCCTTGAGGATGCTGCCGCCGACCAGCGAGGCCAGGGCGAGAAAGAGTCCGATGAGGCTGAGTCTATCCATGGGTCCGGTATCGGCGTGTGTGAATGGGACTTGAGACACCGGTCGATCGCGTACAGACGGTAGTCACAGTTTCTGGTTCGCCAGGCATGGCCCGGCGAGCGTCATCGCAGGCCATCTACGTCGAGGATGAGGGCCATCCGGCCATCACCGATCAGCGTCGCACCGGCGTAGCCGCGCAGGCCGCGCAGGGCCTTCGGCAATGGCTTGATGACCACTTCCTCGCGCCCACGGACCTGGTCCACGACCAGGCCGAAGCGCGCCTCGCCGGCCTGCAGCACCACGATGGTGAGCAGCGCCGAGGCGGCGGGCGTCACATCCAGCCACTGGCGCAGATCGACCAGCGGCAGGGTGTGCGAGCGACGATCCAGCACCGCCCGGCCATCGAACCAGCCCAGCGAGGTGCGCGGTGCATGCAGCACTTCCATCACGCGCGCCAGCGGCAGCGCATAGACGTCCTCGCCGGCCTGCACCAGCAGGGTTGGCAGGATCGCCAGGGTCAGCGGCACGCGGATCAGGAAACGGCTGCCCCGGCCCAGTTCCGACTGGATCTGGATCTGCCCACTGAGCTCGCGGATGCGCGACTGCACCACATCCATGCCGACGCCGCGGCCGGAGATGTCGGTCACCTGCTGCTTGGTGGAGAAGCCGGGCAGAAACACCAGGTGCAGACATTCCTCGCTGCTCAGCCGGGCCGCCGCCTCCGGGTCGATCAAGCCCTTTTCGCGTGCTTTCGCGCGCAGTTTTTCCGGATCGATGCCGGCGCCATCGTCCTGCACCTCGATGCTGACGTAGTCGCCTTCCTGCTGGGCCGACAGACGCACGTGGCCCATGCGTGGTTTGCCCTGTGCTTCGCGCAGATCGGGCATCTCCACACCATGGTCGATGGCGTTGCGGACCAGGTGCACCAGCGGGTCGGCCAGGGCCTCGACCAGGTTGCGGTCAAGCTCGGTTTCGGCGCCGACCAGCTCCAGGTCCACTTCCTTCTTCAGCGAGCGGGCAACATCGCGGGCGACCTTGGGGAAGCGCGAGAACACCTTGCCGACCGGTTGCATGCGCGTGCGCATCACTGCCGACTGCAGGCGCGCGGTGGCGATGTCCAGGGTCGACACGGCGCGGTCCAGTTCCTCGTCGCGCAGGCGCGCACGCAGGGTCTTGAGCCGGTTGCGCGACAGCACCAGCTCGCCGATCAGGTTGACGATCGCATCCAGCCGCTTGGTATCCACGCGCACGGTGTGCTCGGCCTCGGCCACCGGCTTGTTGGCCGCGGGCTTGGCAGCGGCGGCCGCGGGGCGCGGTGCGGGCAGTGCAGGCGCCGCCGCCGCCGGGGCAGCCACGGGTTTCGCGCCAGGGGCGGCGCCGCCGTGCAGTTGGTCAAGCAGGGCTTCGAACTCATCCTCGCTGATCAGGCCATCGTCGGCCTTGGCCGGCGTCGCCACCGCGGTGGGGGCGTTGCTGCCGTGCAGCTGATCGAGCAGGGCCTCGAACTCGTCGTCGGTGATCAGGTCACCGGCACCGGGTGCGGCCGCTGCGGGAGCGGCGGCGGCCGGCGCAGCAGTGCCGTGCACGTCGAACTGGGCGATCAGGTCCGGCGGGGCATAGCCGGGTTCGTTGCCGGAAGACACGGCATCCAGCATCGATTGCAGGTAGTCCAGGGATTGCTGTGCGGCATCGAAGTGATGCGGCTGCAGCACCGCCTGGCCAGCGCGGGCGGCGCCCAGTGCCTCTTCGGCGGCATGGCACAGCTCGACCATGGCGGTGATGCCGAGGAAGCCGGCGCCGCCCTTGAGCGTGTGATAGCCACGGAACACGGCGTTGAGCTGGTCGGCGTCCTGCGGCGCCTGTTCCAGCGACACCAGCTGTTCGCCGAGGCGATCCAGGATTTCCTGTGCCTCGATGATGAAATCGGCGGTGATGTCGTCGGATACCGCGCTCATGCTTACAGTCCCAGGTCCGACAACAGGTCGTCGGCGTCGTTCTGAGAGACCGCGTGGCGGTCCAGTCCCTTCAGTGCCGGTCCGGCCAGCGCCGGATCGGTGCGATGCTGCTCCGGTGGCAGGCCCAGCGCGCCAAAGCCTTCGTGCACGCGGCGGACGATGCCGACCACGCGACGGATGATCTGTCCGGTCAGGTCCTGATAGCTCTGGGTCAGGGCAATCTCGGTCAGGTTGTGGCGGATGCGTTCCAGCTGCGCATCCTGCCCCGGCTGCAGGCCTTCGGCGCGCAGCTGTTCGGTGAGGCTGCGGCACTCTTCGGCCAGGTCCAGGGTGCGGTGCGTGGCCTGTTCGGTCATCGCCACCACATGGTCCAGGCGCGCGCAGGCGTCGTCCAGCTCGCCCGCCTCGCTGGGGACGGTCGGCAGTTCGCCCAGGGCCTGGCCCAGTTCGCGGGCCAGCCGTGACAGGCCGCTCATCATCGGCTGCGTGCGTGCGGCCACCAGGGCATCGATGCGCTGGCGCCAGGCGCTCTCGTCGCCGGATTCGAGCGCGTCGAGGGCTTCCTGCAGGCGCAGGGCGAGGGCGTTCTTGTCGACCGTGGCGTCCATCAGGCGCTGGCCGCCAGGCGTTCGAAGATCTTGCCCAGTTTCTCTTCCAGCGTCTGCGCGGTGAACGGCTTGATGATGTAGCCGTTCACGCCGCTCTGCGCCGCTTCGATGATCTGCTCGCGCTTGGCCTCGGCGGTGACCATCAGGACCGGCAGGGTCTTGAGCTTGGCATCGGCGCGGATCGCCTTGAGCAGTTCGATGCCGGTCATCACCGGCATGTTCCAGTCGGTGACCACGAAGTCGAACGGCTGGCTCTGCAGCATCGACAGTGCGGCATGCCCGTCCTCGGCTTCGGCGGTGTTGGTGAAGCCCAGATCGCCCAGCAGATTCTTGACGATGCGGCGCATGGTCGAGAAGTCGTCGACGATCAGGATGCGCATGTTCTTGTTCAAAGCGGAGTTCCTTTGTTGTTCAGTCGCCCGCGGTGGCCGTGGCCGCCGCAGGCATGTTCATTCTTCAAGCCCGGCATCCGCGGCCTCGAAGATCTTCAGCCGGCCGCGCAGGCGCAGCACGGCCTGGCCGTGGATCTGGCAGACGCGCGATTCGCTCACGCCGAGAACCGCGCCGATCTCCTTCAGGTTCAGCTCCTGCTCGTAGTACAGCGAGAGCACCAGCTGTTCGCGTTCGGGCAGATGGCCGATGGCCTTGCCCAGTTCGCGGCCGAATTCGCCACGTTCCAGGACCTGCTGCGGTGTCGGTCCGCCCTGGGCGACGGTGTCCAGTTCGCCCTGGTCTTCGATGCGCGATTCCAGGCTCAGCACCTGGCCGCGCGAGGCATCCTCCATCAGCCGCAGGTATTCGGGCAGTGGCATGTCCATGGCCGCCGCCACCTCGGTGGCACTGGCTGCACGGCCCGTGGTCTGCTCCAGGCGGCGGATGGTGGCGGCCGCATCGCGGGCGCGCCGATGCACCGAGCGCGGTACCCAGTCGCCACGGCGGATCTCGTCGATCATCGAGCCGCGGATGCGGATCGAGGCATAGGTCTCGAACGAGGCACCCTGGTCGGCGTCGTAGCTGCGCGAGGCTTCGATCAGGCCCATCATGCCGGCCTGGATCAGGTCGTCCACTTCGACGCTGGCCGGCAGGCGTGCGGCCAGGTGATGGGCGATGCGCCGCACCAGGTCCGAGTGCTGGGCGATGACCTCGGTCGCCGCCGAGCGCTGGACTTCCCTGTACTGGGCCGCGCCTTTCATGCTGCCACCCCGCGTTGCTTGAGGATGCGCTCGAGGAAGAATTCAACGCCACCGCGTGGCTCGGTGGGGGCCTGCCAGCGGGCGGTGCGACGGGCGATCTCGGTGATCGCCAGCGCCGCCGGGCTGGATGGATAGGCCTTCACCACCGGCTGCTGGCGCTG
Organism: Stenotrophomonas sp. TWI169; assembly: GCF_039674705.1. NCBI lineage: Bacteria > Pseudomonadati > Pseudomonadota > Gammaproteobacteria > Lysobacterales > Lysobacteraceae > Stenotrophomonas > Stenotrophomonas sp. TWI169. The sequence continues at coordinate 117,966 of NZ_JBDJOB010000002.1, forward strand.
CACCGACAGGCGCAGCCAGTCATCCTGCGGCACGCAGCCCAGGTAGTTCAGCGAGACATCGGCAAGGAACTTCTCGCAGACCCGGGTCAGCTTTTCATACAGCACGCGGCCCTCGTTGGGGTCGCGCACCATGTTGGCCACCACCTGGATGCGGTCCACGCCGCGCTCGCGCGACAGCACCTTGATCAGTGCGTAGGCGTCTGTGATCGAGGCCGGTTCGTCGCAGACCACGACAACCGTGTCCTGTGCGGCCTGGCAGAAGGTCAGCACGCCGTCGGTGATTCCGGCGGCGGTGTCCACCACCATGATGTCCAGCTCGCGTTCCAGTTCGGAGAACACGTTCACCAGGCCGATGTGCTCGGCCGGGGCCAGCTCGGCCATGTGCCGCCGACCGGACGCGGCCGGCACCACCAGCACGCCGTTCGGACCTTCGACGATCACGTCTTCCAGCGAGCAGCGGCCGGCGACCAGATCCGCCAGGGTGTGGGTGGGATTCAGCCCCAGGATCACGTCGATGTTGGCCAGGCCCAGGTCGGCGTCGAGCAGCAGCGTGCGCTTACCCATGCCGGCCAGCGCCACGGCCAGGTTGGCCGAGACGTTGGTCTTGCCGACGCCGCCCTTGCCGCCGGTCACGGCGATGGTGCGCACAGGGCCGAGCGGCTCGCTGCGGGTGGCCGACAGCGGGAAGGTCTTGGTCAGCTTGGCGTACTCACGCGACGGCATGGTTCAACTCCGGGTTGCAGGGCATATCGGCCGCTCGGCGCAAATCTTCAAGGCGAAGTACGAGATTGGCCGCGCTGGCCCGGTGCAGGTCGTCCGGAACGTCCTGGCCATCGGTCACCCAGGTGATCGGCAGCGCGTGGTCTACCGCCACTGACAGGGCGTTGCCGAAGCGGCCGGTCTCATCCAGCTTGCTCAGTACCAGGCCCTGCAGGTTGGCCGCGCCGAAGCGGCGCACGACCTCGTCCATGTCGCCAAAGCTGGTATTGGCCGGCAGCACCAGCAGAGTGCGGACCTGGCGGGCGGCACGCAGCCACTGCAGCTGCGCGGCCAGGGCGCGGTCACGCGGGCCCAGGCCGGCGGTATCGATCAGCACCAGCTTGTAGTCCTTCAGCCGCTCCAGCAGCTGGTCCAGGTCGGTACCGCTGTTGGCTTCATGCACCGCGATGCCGAGCTGGCGGCCATAGCCGTACAGCTGCTCGCGGGCACCGATGCGCAGCGTGTCGGTGGTGACCAGGGCCACATCGCGCGGCGCGTGCTTCTCGGCGAAGCGCGAGGCGAGCTTGGCGATGGTGGTGGTCTTGCCGGCCCCGGTCGGACCGACCAGAGCGATCACGCCGCCTTCTTCCAGCGGATCGACCGGCGCGATCGGCAGCCTGCGCGAGATCAGGCCCAGCATCAGCCCTCGGCCCCGGTGGGCTTCGGTTTCCAGCGGTATCTGCATGGCCACATCGCGGGCCAGCCCGGCATCGAATCCGTACTCGTCCATCAGGTCCAGGGCGGTCGCCCGCACCGGGCAGCCGCGCAGGCGCTCGTCGGTGAAGCGGTTCATCTCGCGCTCGATGACCTGGCGCATGCCGGCCACTTCGTGGCGCAGCTGGCGGATCTCGGCATCGTCCTGTGCAACCACCGTCAGTACCGGCGCCGGGGCAAGGAGCGGCGCCGGGGCCGGCGCGGTCTCCGCTTCAGCGGCAGCGGCAGGGGCTGGCGTGGTCTCGGCAACGTCCTGCGCGTACGGCGGCTCGGGGTGCACGGACTCGGCCTGCGCAGTGGCCGCAGCGGTGATCGGCAGCGGCGGCGGCAGCACTGCCGGCGCGGGGGATGCGTGATGCTCGTCCTGCGGCGGGTCGATCAGGAAACGGGCGCGGTTGGCGGGCGCCGGTGCGGGAGCCACGACGGCGCTCGCGAACGGCGCGAAGATCTGCTCCGGCAGTGCCGGATCGTTGACGGTGGCACGCGCCAGGGTGGCAGCGAAGCCGGAACTGCCGCGGGTGGGCACGATCTCGTCCGCACTGTCCAGGGTGCGGCCGGTGGCACCGACGGCCGCGCGGGCGAGGGCGGCCACGGCCGATGTGGTGGCCGTCACCGGCTGCTGGGCAGGTGTCGCGGAGCGGCGACGGGTGACCGCGGCGATCACTGCATCCGCGGCGGTGCGCGGTTTCGGCGGCGGCGGAGCCACGTCGCGCCGCGAGGCTTCCAGCGCGCGTTGCACCGCGCTCTCGTCATAGTTGGCTGCGGAGACGATCTCGACGCCTTCCTCGATCCGGCGGTTGGACAGGATCACAGCATCGGGACCATGTTCCTTGCGCACCAGGTTCATGGCCGAGCGCATGTCGGCGGCGACGAATCGTTTGATTTTCATGCTGTGGTCACGGGACGGGGACGGCGGGGTGGTGGTGGGAGAACGCGGGTGGTCGGTGGTCTGCACGGAACGGGTTCCCCTTGGCATCTGTCTGTTGCGGTGGTTCGAAGGTGGTGTCTGTTTTCTGACGCATCGGTGGGCGGCGTCAGCTGATCGTTCCGACCAGCTTCAGGCGCTTGTCCTCCGGCACTTCGCTGTACGCCAGTACCGACAGCGACGGAACGCTGTGACGGACCAGGCGTGCCAACGCGGCACGTACCGGGCCGGGAACCAGCACGACCGCGGGCTCGTTGCGGGCTTCCTGCTTGCTGACACATTCGGCCAGACTCTGATGCAGTCGCTCGGCAAGCCCGGGTTCCAGCGCGGCGCCGTTGCCCTGCGTGGACTCCTGCAAGACGCGTTCCAATTGCGGGTTGAGGGTGAACACCGGCAGCTCCGCCGACATTCCGGCGATCTCCTGCACGATGAAGCGGCCGAGCGCGGTGCGCACTGCGGCGGTGAGCGTGGCCGGGTCCTGGCTGGACGGCGCGTGCTCCACCAGTGCTTCGGCGATCTTGCGCAGCTGGCGGATCGGAATGCGTTCCACCAGCAGGTTCTGCAGCACCCGCACCACGGCCGACAGCGGCAGCGCCTTGGGCGTCAGATCTTCGACGAGCTTGGGTGCGCTCTTGGCGAGGTTGGCCAGCAGGTGCTGCACCTCTTCGTGGCCCAGCAGCTCCGGCGCATGCTCGCGGATCAGGTGGGAAAGATGGGTGGCGACCACGGTGGCCGGGTCGACCACGGTGTAGCCCATGGTTTCGGCCTGGGCGCGCTGGTGCGGCTGGATCCAGGTAGCGTCCAGGCCGAAGGCGGGATCCTTGCCGGCGATGCCGTCCAGCGGGCCGAGCGCACTGCCGGGGTCCAGCGCCAGTTCGCGGTCGGGATGGATCTCGGCGGTTGCCACCGGCACGCCATGCACCAGCACGCGGTAGCCGTTGGCCGGCAGTTCCAGGTTGTCGCGGATGTGCACGGATGGAATCAGGAATCCCACGTCCTGGGTCAGCTTGCGCCGCACACCCTTGATGCGTGCCATGAGTTCGCCGCCCTGATTGCTGTCCACCAGCGGAATCAGCCGGTAACCGACCTCCAGCCCCAGCGGGTCGACCGGGCGCAGTTCGTCCCAGCTCAGTTCCGCGGTGGGGGCCGGCGCCGCCGGTCGGCCCAGCGCACTGACCGCGCCGGGGTCGCTGCCGGCAGCGTCGCTCGGGGCCGGTGCCTGTCCCTTCCGGTACAGCTTCCAGGCGATGAAGCCGAGAATGGAGGCAAGCGTCAGGAAAGCGACGTTGGGCATGCCGGGCACCAGGCCGACCAGGCCGATGATGCCGGCCGTGATGGCCAGGGCACGGTACTGGCCGAACACCTGGCCGGTCATCGCCTGTGCCATGTCCTGCGAGCGCGAGGCACGGGTGACCAGCATCGCCACTGCGCTGGAAACCAGCAGGGCCGGCAGCTGCGCCACCAGACCGTCACCGATGGACAGCAGGGTGTAGGTCGCAGCGGCATCGCCGAACGGCATGCCATGCTGCAGCACGCCCACGGCGAGGCCACCGAGCATGTTGATGAACAGGATCAGGATGCCGGCAATCGCATCACCCCGGATGAACTTGCTGGCGCCGTCCATCGCGCCATAGAAGTCGGCTTCCTCGCGGACCTCCTCGCGGCGCAGCTTGGCTTCTTCGCGCGTCAGCAGGCCGGCGTTGAGATCGGCATCGATGGCCATCTGCTTGCCGGGCATGGCGTCGAGGATGAAGCGTGCGGTCACTTCCGAGACGCGGCCGGCGCCCTTGGTGATGACCACGAAGTTGATGATGGTCAGGATGGCGAACACCACGATGCCGACCGCGTAGTTGCCGCCGATCACGAATTCACCGAACGCGGCGATGACCTTGCCGGCCGCGTCGTGGCCGTTCTGGCCGTTGAGCAGGATGACGCGGGTGGAGGCCACGTTCAGTGCCAGCCGCAGCATGGTGGTGACCAGCAGCACGATCGGGAAGATGGTGAAATCCAGCGGGCGCTTCACGTACACCACCGCCAGCAGCACCATCAGCGAGATGGCGATGTTGAAGGTGAACAGCGCATCGAGCACGGGCGCCGCCAGCGGCACCACCACCATCGCCAGCAGCGCCAGCACGATCAGCGGCGCGCCCAGCCCCTGGCGGATCATCTCCAGCACCCGGCGGGTGTTGAATCCGGACGAGGCCTGCGCGCTCATGCCCGGCCTCCCTTGCCGAATTCATCCACCTCGATGTGCGGGGCGCCCGGCATCGGGCCGGTGCGCCAGGCGCGCAGCTGGTAGACGTAGGACAGGACCTGGGCCACGGCCGAATACAGTCTCACGGGGATTTCCTTTCCGAGTTGGCCTTCCCGATACAAGGCGCGTGCCAAAGGCGGGGCGGAGACGATGGCGACCTTGTTGCCATCGGCGACTTCACGGATGCGCAGGGCGGTCTCGTCCACGCCCAGCGCCACCACGGTGGGCGCGTTCATGGCGCCGCCCTCGTACTTCAGGGCCACGGCGTAGTGGGTCGGGTTGACCACCACCACGTCCGCGGTGGGCACCGCTTCCATCATCCGGCGGTTGGCCATCTGCTGCTGCAGCTGGCGGATGCGGCCCTTCACCTCCGGGCTGCCTTCGCTTTCCTTCATTTCCCGCCGCAGTTCCTCGCGGGTCATCTTCAGCTTGCGCATCCAGTTCCAGCGCTGGTACGGCGCGTCGATCGCCGCCAGCACCAGCGTTGCCCCGGCGGTGGCCAGCAGCAGTCGCAGGGTGAAGCCCAGGCCATCGGTGATGGCGGTTTCCAGTGGGTGGTGGATCAACCCGCGCAGGGTGTCGAAGCCGCTCCACACCACCAGTCCGGCGGCGACGCCCACGAACGCCACGCGCAGCAGTGACTTGGTGAATTCAGCGATGGCTTCCGGCCCGTACAGACGTTTGAGGCCGGTCAGCGGGTTCAGCCGATTGATGTCGGGCATCATCGCTTTGGCCGACCAGCGCAATCCGCCCATCACCAGCGGGGCGACGAAGCTGGCCAGCAGGCAGACCAGCACCAGCGGGGTGATCACCAGCATGAACTGCAGCAGCAGGTCGCCAAAATGGCCGAACAGTTCCTTCGGGTTCTGCCGCAGCCCCTGCTCGGGACTCAACGCCTGTTTCATCCATTGCGTGGCACCACGGCCGATCGAGCCGCCCATGGCCATCACCGCCAGCACGCCGCCACCGAACACCGCGGCGGTCCCCAGTTCGCGGGAACGCGGCAGGTTGCCCTGTTCCCGGGCCTCGCGCAGGCGTTTTTCGGTGGGTTGTTCGGTCTTTTCGCCGGCGGATTCGTTCTCGGACATCACGGGCACTGCGGCAGGGGATGCCGGGCTGCCTGCAAGAACTGTTCCGCGGCGCGTGGTTCACCGCCGGGGCAACGCTCGACGCTAGCCGGGCAGGGCCGGCCGCAGCGGGATGCTCAGCGTGCTGTCGCTGTGCCAGTCCACCTGCAGGGGCTCACCGGCATCGGCGGCTGACTCGTCGCTGACATCGCGTCCGGTGCCGTGGTTCACCTGGTGCATGGCGTCCTTGAGCACGTCCACCTTCACCAGCAGCCGGCTGCCCGCGCCCACGCGGCGGGCGACCATGCGGGTGCGATCGAAGGGCAGGTCGGTCCATCGCCCCGGCACCAGCAGCTGCCGCGTGGTCGGGTCGCGTACGTGGCTGGCCCGGCCGACGTAGTAGGACAGCTGCATCCGGCGCCCATCGGGCAGCAGCTCGTACAGGGTGACCGTGAAGTCCATGTCGCGCTTGTTGATGCGGACCTTCAGATCGCCCGAGAAGCGTCCGATCAGGTCCATCGGTGCTGGGAAGGGCTCGGAGAGGAAGGTCAGTGCCGTGTCCGGCTCGTCCCCGGCGGCCACGATCGGGAACGGATAGTAGCCATGCCGGACCTCCGTGCGGTCAGCGAGGTCCACCGTCTGCCGCAGTGTTCCCGGCGTTGGCCGCTGTTCCTGCAACGGGTGATGGTCGCCCTCAGCGGCTGCCGACAGGTAGTACGTGCGGTGGCCGCCTGCAGCGGCATCAAGGGTGGCTGCATGCCCCCAGGTGTTGCTGCCCATCAGCTGGAAGTTGACCTGGTCGGCCAGAAGCGCCGGGCGCGGGGCACCGCGAAGTACGTGGTCCAGCCACTGGAAGGTCAGCGCAGGCGTATCGAACTGCGCGACCGGGTCCACCGTGTAGCCGCGCAGGTGCATCGGCTTGCTGGCGGCCTGGGCACCGCCGTGGTCGTACGGCCCGATCAGCAGGACATGATCGGCGTCCGGCCGGTAGCGCATGTGATCGGTGAAGTACTGCAACGCGGAAATCTGGCCGTCGTCGTAGTAGCCGGTAATGGTCAGTACCGGAATGCGGATGTCCCTGAAGTCTTCGGCGTACGGCACCATGGCCTGCCAGTAACCATCATAGGCCGGGTGGGCGAGCCAGCGCTGCAGCCAGCGATTGGGGGTGCCGTCGATCTGGTCGATCTGCCGGTACGGCCGGCCGGAGGCATACCAGCGGCCGGGCAGCTGTGACCACCGGTCCTGCTGCCCATAGGTGTCGGCATCCAGCATCGGGCCATTGGCCACGTAGAAGGCCCAGCCGTAGTTGGCGCTGAGGAATACGTTGTTCTCCATCGGCAGGCCCTGGCCCGGAATGGCAGCCACGTAGGGCACGATGGTCTTCAGTGCCGGATGGTGATGGCGCGCTGCCGCCCATGCGGTGAATCCTTCATAGCTGCCGCCATACATGGCGACCCGACCGTCGCTCCAGGGCTGGCGGCTGACCCAGTCGATCGCGGCATTGGCGTCCACCCCGTCGTGTTCGTAGGGGGCGATGGTGCCGGTACCCTGACCTTTTCCGCGTGCGTCGACCACGATGCCGGCGTAGCCGTGGGCTGCGGCCAGCAGCATCTTCAGACGGTTTTTGGGCGGGTCGGTGTAGATGGTGAACAGCATGGCCGTCGGCAGCGGCGCGGACGCGCTGCGGGGCCGTGCCAGCTGTGCGGACAGCACCACCCCTTCGGCCACGGGGATACGCAATCCGCTGTCGATCACGAAGCGGCGTTGCTGTTCTGCGTCAAGCAGTGCAGGGGCGAGTGCCGCAGCCAGGGTCTGCGCGCGCAACACAGCCTGCAGGCGCACCAGCTCCAGCGCGGCTGACTGCGGCACGGTGGCGGCATCGGCCTGTGCCGCAAGCGCCTGCGTCAGCTGCGCCTGTACCGCAGCGGGAGGCAAGGCAAGCGCTGCATCGGCCTGCACGGCGGCAACATCATCCAGGCCAGCAAAGGCCGAATGGAAGGCGCGCGAATACGCTTCCGCATCCCGCGCGCCAGTGCTTGCCAGCAGCATCGGCATCCAGCGCTGGGCCGCCGCGCCATCGCCGGCAGCGGCCAGCATCGCGCGCAGCTTCTCGATCATGGCGCGTGCCTCGGCGTAGCGACCCGTGGCCAGCAGCGCGTGGCAGCGCTGTGCATCGGTCAGCGTTGCCGACTGCAACAGCTCCGTACCCAGCGCCTGCAGTGCCGTATCCACCTGTGCTGGCGGCGCATCGCGGGGCAGCGACCACCGCAGATCGCTGGCGGCCACGCCGGTGCAGGTGAGCGCCAGCAGCAGGCCAGCAAGAAGAGTGCGTAAGGTCACGGGGTGTTCCTTGCAATGGCGGGCGCGTGGCCATCATACGGTGGGTGGCCGCCCGCCGCGGAGAGTCCGACGTTACCCCGGCGGGGCCGGTGGGGGCGGGGTCTGCGCCAGCTCCACCCGTGGCCGCGGCAGGTCGTGCAGTTGCATGAAACGGCCCGCATCGACCGGGCGGCCGAGCAGGTAGCCCTGCAGGTAATCGCACCCCAGCCGCTCAAGGTAGGCACGCTGGGCAGCCGTTTCCACGCCCTCGGCAACAATGTCCATGTCCAGTGCATGGCCCAGCGCCACGATCGCCGATACGATCACCACGTCCTCCGCGCTGTGTTCGAGATCGCGCACGAAGGCGTGGTCGATCTTGATCTCGGTGGCCGGCAGGCGCTTGAGGTACAGCAGACTGGAGTAGCCGGTGCCGAAATCGTCGATGGAGATGCCGACCCCCAGCACCGACAACGCCTGCAGCAGCCGCAAACTGGTGTCGGTGTCGCGCATCACGGTGCTTTCGGTGATCTCCAGCACCAGGTTGCGCGGCGTGATGCGATGCCGCTCGATCACGTCGCGCACATCGCGCAGCAGGTGCGGCGAGCTGAACTGGACCGGCGACAGGTTGACCGATATCGACCAGCCCTCGTGGCCGGCGTCGTGCCAGTGCCGCAGTTGCAGGCACGCCTGGTCCAGCGCCCAGCGGCCGATCTCGTTGATCGCGCCGCTGCGCTCGGCCAGGCGGATGAAGCGATCCGGTGGAATAAGGCCCTGTTCCGGATGACGCCAGCGGATCAGCGCCTCGGCGCCGGCGACCTTCTGGGTGGCCACGCGGATCTTCGGCTGGTAGTGCAGGAACAGCTGTTCGCTGCCGATCGCCCGGCGCAGGTCGGCCAGCAGGCGGAACTGCTGTTCGGCGCTGTCGTTCATCCAATCCGCGAACAGGACAAAGGAGTTTCGGCCGGATTCCTTGGCCTGGTACATCGCAGCGTCGGCGAAGGCCATCAGCTGGCGTTCGCTGGCGGCGTGGTCGGGGCAGATGGCGATGCCGATGCTGGCAGTCACCTGCAGCTCGTTGTCGGGCAGCAGCGGGCCGCCTCCCACCGCCTGCAGGATGCGCCGGGCCAGGGTCGGCAGGTCCTCGTCATGGTCGATGCGCACCACCAGCACGAACTCGTCGCCGCCGAGCCGCGCCAACAGGTCGTTCGGCCGCAGCAGCTGGCGGGTGCGCTCGGCGACGGCCACCAGCAGGGCATCGCCGGCCTGGTGGCCATAGGCATCGTTGACCTGCTTGAAGCCATCCAGGTCCATGAACATCACCGCGAAGCGGCTGCCGCCCTGTTCGGCTTCGGCCAGTGACTGCACGATGCGCCGTTGCAGCAGCAGCCTGTTCGGAAGGCGGGTCAAGGGGTCGTGCAGCGCGGCCTGGGTCAATTCCTCCTGCGCATCCGTCAGCGAGGTGCTCAGCATCGCGTTGCGAAGGCGCAGCAGCTGCGCTTCCACCCGCTGGTCCAGCCAGGACACCACCAGCACCACCGCCAGGATCGCGACGGTCAGCACCACCACCAGCATCGCCAGCCAGGTGCTCTGCAGGCCATCGCCCACTGCAGCGCCGCAGATGCTGCCCTGTGGAAAGCGTGCGGCGGCCATGCCGGTGTAGTGCATGCCCACGATGGCCAGACCGAGCAGGCCGGCGGCGGCCAGCCGGTCACCGACCCGGGTGCGCTGCGCGCGCAGGCGGAAGGCGACGTAGAGGGCGGTCCAGGATGCAGCGACCGCAACCAGCAGCGACAGCAGCAGCCAGCCCGTGTGGTAGTCGATGCCGGGTTGCATGCGCATCGCGGCCATGCCGACGTAATGCATGCCGGCGATGCCGGTGCCCATCAGCAAGGCGCCCCCTGCCAGGCGTGGATGTGGCAGGGTGGGCAGCGAGACCAGCCAGAGCGCGAACACCGACGAGGCGATGGCCAGGGCGAGCGACAGCAGGGTGATCGGCAGGTCGTACCCCAGCGGAATGGGCAGGTCGAAGGCCAGCATGCCGATGAAGTGCATCGACCAGATGCCCAGGCCCATCGCGAAGCCGCCACCGAGCCGCCACCACCAGGTCGCGCCCCTGCCGGGTGCCGTGACCGTGCGTCCGGCCATCGCCAATGCCGTGTAGGAAGCCATCACGGCCACCAACAGCGAGACTGCCACCAGCCATGCGTTGTACGTGCCTACCAGCATTCGTCAGTCTCCCGGACCTGCCTGTCGACGGAAACTACGGTGGGGCATGCATGTGGCAGGCAGCCAGAAGCGGCCGCCAGGTGCGGCATCCCCCCGGTTGCCGCGTATTCACTCTAACGCGCGTCCCCGGGGGGACGGCAAGCAGCAAAGCGTGATGGAAGCGTCAGTGTGTGACCGCGTCCGCAGCCTGGAACGCCGCATCGAACAGTCGTTGCACCGGGGGGCCCATTTCGCCGGCCAGCAGGACCAGCAGGAACAGGCCCAGCAGCAGCGACACCGGCAGGCCGAGCTGGATCGGATTGAGCGCAGGTGCCGCACGGGCGAGCACGCCGAACGCCAGGTTCACCGCCAGCATCGCCACCGTCAACGGAATGGCCAGTGTCAGCGCACCGCGCAGCACGGTCAGCAGGAATGTCGGGGCGATGCTGAAGAACGCGTGCGGATCGGGCAGCGGCGCACCGATCGGCAGTGCCCGGTAGCTGTCCACGACCAGCGAGATCAGCGCGAGGTGGCCGTTCGCGGTGAAGAACAGCAGGCCGAACAACAGGTAGAACCACTGCCCGATCACGCCGGAGGTGCCGCCGCGCAGGGGGTCGCTCATCTGCGCGAACGCCAGGCCGGTGCCCTGTGCCACCAGTTCGCCGGCCATCGCGCCAGCTTCGAACACCAGCCGCAGCAGGAAGCCGATGGCCACGCCGATGGCCAGCTCACGGGCGATGGTCAGCACGGTGGCCGCATCGAAGCCGGTCCACTCCGGCACGGGCGGCAGCAGCGGGGCGAGCGCGATGGCGAGGGTACCGGCCAGTACCACGCGGATCCGCGCCGGCACCGCACGGGTGCCGACCATGGGCATGGCCATGGCTACCGCGCCGATGCGCAGCATCGTCCACAGCACGGTGCCGATCATGCCGAAGGCCTGCAGGCCGTCGGCAGCCATCTGGGTGGCGGCATCCATCGCGGTGCGCGTCCTAGCCGATCAGGTGCGGAATGCGCTGGAACAGCAGCGTGGTGTATTCGACCAGATGGCCGATCAGCAGGCTGCCCAGGGCGAACAGCACGGCGGTCAACGCTGCCGCTTTGGCGACGAAGGCGATGGTGGGCTCATTGAGCTGGGTCGCGGCCTGCACGACACCGACCACCACACCTACCACCAGTACGGTCAGCAGCAGCGGGCCAGCCACCCACAGTACGGCAATCAGGCCGCCACGCAGTTCGGTCAGGGCAAGTTCGGGAGACATCGTCTTTCCATCGGTAGCGCCGGGTCCTGCCCGGCGGTGGTCAATGCGGCCGCCGGCAATGGCTGGCGGCCCCTGCAATCACGCCGGTCCGGGTCACGCCGGATTGAAGCTGGCCGCCAGCGTTCCCACCGTCAGCACCCAGCCGTCGACGAGCACGAACAGCAGGATCTTGAACGGTGCCGAGACCAGCATCGGCGACAGCATCATCATGCCCATCGACATCAGCACGCTGGCCACGACCAGATCGATGATCACGAACGGGATGAAGATCAGGAAACCGATCTCGAAGGCGGTCTTCAGTTCGCTGGTCACGAACGAGGCGACCAGGACCGGGAACGGGATCGCATCCGGGCTGGCGTAGGTGCCGTGCCCGGCGATGCCGGCGAAGGTCATCAGGTCGGTCTCGCGGATCTGCGCCAGCATGAAGCCGCGCAGCGGCTGGGTGGTCAGTGTCCACGCGGTCTGGAAGTCGATCTGGCCGTTGAGGTAGGGCGCCATTCCGCTGCTCCACGCCTTGTCCCAGGTCGGCATCATCACCATCGCGGTGAGGAACAGGGCCAGGCCCAGCAGCACCTGGTTGGACGGGGTCTGGCCGGTGCCCAGTGCCTGCCGCAGCAGGCCCAGCACGATGATGATGCGGGTGAACGAGGTCAGCACCAGCAGCATCGACGGGATCAGGGTGATCGCCGTCATCAGCAGCAGTGTCTGCAGCGGCAGGCTGACCGGCTGGCCACCGATCCTGCCCACGTTGACATCCGGCAGTGGCGTGGTCGGAGCAGCGCCCGGCGCGGCAAAGGCGAGCGCGGGCAGCAGGCACAGGGCAATCAGCAGCAGCCACGCGATCAGGGTAGCTGGACGGGTACGGATGACACGCATGTCAGGGGTCCTTGCGCAGCCGCTGCTGCAGCAGCTGGGCGAAATTCGGCAGGTTCTTCAGGTCCGGCACGCGCACCGGCGCGGGCGGCGGCAGCGGTTCGGAAAGGGTGTGCAGGGCGTTGATGCTGCCGGCGGTGACGCCCAGCAGCAGTTGTTGGCCGTTGACCTCCACCACCACGACGCGTTCCTTGGCGCCGACGCTGAGGCTGGCCACCAGCTTCATGCCGTCGGCCGGGCGGAAGCCGCTGCCGGGCAGGCGCTTGAGCAGCCAGCCCAGGCCGACCACCAGGGCCAGCACGGCCAGCAGCGCCAGCACGGCGCCGAACAGGCCCGGTGCCGAGGCCGCGTGCTGGCCGACCGGGGCGGCGGCCTTGCCGACGCCCAGCAGGGTGGATGCCAGCAGGCTCAACGCAGTCTCCGGATGCGTTCGCTCGGGCTGACCACATCGGTCAGGCGCACGCCGAAGCGGTCATTGATCACCACGACCTCGCCATGTGCGATCAGGGTGCCGTTGACGAATACGTCGAGCGATTCACCGGCGCCACGCTCCAGCTCCACCACCGAACCCTGGTTGAGCTGCAGCAGGTTGCGGATTGGCAGGCGGGCGCGGCCGACTTCCAGCGACAGGGTCACCGGCACGTCGAGGATCACGTCCAGATTCAGATCGACCCCGGAGGCCTCGTCGGCGTGCAGGGTGCCGAACTGGGCCGGAGTCGGTTCGAGGGCGTCGGTATCGTTCATTGCGGGTCTTCCTGGATGACGGGTACGCGCGGGCGGGTGCCCGGCGGATGGGTAGCAGTGATCTTCACGGCATTCATGCCGTTGGCGATGCCGAATTCGCCGGTGAACACCGGGATGTTCTCCACGCACAGCGGCACCTGCGGGCTCAGCTCGATCGGCAGGATGTCGCCGACCTTCAACCGGGTCAGGTCACGCAGGGTCATGCGCTTGCTGGCCAGCACGCTGGACAGGGTCACTTCGGCGATGTTGAGCTGCTCGCGCAGGGTCTGGCCCCAGCTTTCGTCGCGGTCGTTGCGATCGCTCTGGATGCCGGCATCGAGCAGCTCCCGGATCGGTTCGAGCATCGAGTACGGCAGGGTGACGTGGATGTCGCCGCCACCGCCGTCGAGCTCGACATGCAGGCGGCACACCACCACGTATTCGCGCGGGGTCACGATGTTGGCGAAGTGCGGGTTGATCTCCGAGTTGATGTACTCGAACTCCACGTCCATCACCGGTGCCCACGCTTCGCGCAGGTCGGCGAAGGTCTGCTTCAGCAGCAGATGGATCACGCGCATCTCGGTGGCGGTGAACTCGCGGCCTTCGATCCGGGTGGGGTAGCGCCCGTCGCCGCCGAAGAAGTTGTCGACGATGGCGAACACCAGGGTCGGCTCGAACACGATCAGGCCGGTGCCGCGCAGTGGCTTGAAACGGATCAGGTTCAGGTTGGTCGGCACATACAGCGAATGCATGTAGTCGTTGAACTTGATCAGCTCGATGCCGCGCACCGACAGTTCGGCCGAGCGCCGGATCAGGTTGAACAGGCCGATGCGCCACAGGCGCGCAAAGCGCTCGTGGACCATTTCCAGCGTCGGCATACGGCCGCGGATGATGCGGTCCTGGCTGGCGAAGTCGTATGAACGCGCTTCGCCGGAGGGCGGCTCCGGGTCGGTCTCGACCGCGCCGCTGTCCACGCCGTGGAGCAGGGCATCGATCTCGTCCTGGGACAGCAGATCATTCATCGGTGGGCCCTTACTGGGTCACGAAGCTGGTGAACAGCAGATCGTCGGCACCATTGCTGCCGGTCTCGGCCTTGAGCACCTTCTGCACCTCGGCCAGCGAATCGGCCTGCAGCTTCTTCTTGCCGGCGATATCGGCAATCTGTGCCGGCTCGACCTGCGAGAACAGCATCAGCAGTCGTGCACGCAGGGCCGGGGCGTGGGTCTTGATCGCCTCCAGCGCGGCCGGATCACGGGTCATCAGCTGCACTTCCAGCTGCAGGTAGCGCGGGCCGTCGATGGGACCATTGAGGTTGACCACGAACGCGGGCTCCAGCGCGAAGTACTGCGCCGGTGCCGGCGTGGCGTTCTTCTTCTTCGGCGCCTGGCTGGTCTTTTCTTCCTGCGTGGACTGGGTGAAGAACCACACGCCGCCACCGGCGGCAGCGGCAGCCAGTACGGCCACCAGCGCGGTGATCAGGATCGGACTGCGCGGCGTGCGGGCCTTGTCCTTTTCGACGTTCTTCTTGGTTTTGTCAGCGGCTGCGGCCACGAGGTGAAGCTCCTGAGGGTTGCTTCACCGGGATATGCAAGGGGTGTGCCGATGCACCGGGAGCAGGGTGCGACGGAATTCCGTCGGCAGGGCCTGCGTAGGTCGCGCACTGTCAGGCGTAGGCGTCCAGCAGGCCACGCTGGCGGATCAACGGGGTGGCCGGCAGGCTGGCATCACCCCGCGTCGGTTCTCCGTCACCCCGACCTGCCTCCTGCCCGGCCTGGCCGGCAGGTGCGCCACCGCTGCCCGGCTGATGGCCGACATCGGCGTGGGCCAGCTGGAAGCCTTGTTCGCCCAGCAGTTCACGCAGGCGTGGCAGGCTGCTTTCCAGCGCCTGGCGGACATCCACGTGCGGGCTGCTGAAACTGGCGTGGACCTTGTCACCGTTGAGCTGCAGGCGTACGTCCACCGGCCCCAGATCGTCCGGGCTCAGTCGGATGTGGGCGTGGCCGATCTTCTGGTCGGCCAGCCAGCCCAGGCGGGCGCCGATGGCCTGGTCGAATCCATCGTCGCCAAGCACCGGCTTCGGCGTCGGTTCACCGTTGAAGACCGCGTTGCTGGACAGCGCTGCCTTCAGATCCTGCAGTGCGGCGGGCAGGGGCGCCTGCAGGGGTGCAGGCGGGGCACGATCACCCTGCAACGTGCTGTCGGTGTCACCGCTGCGCTCCAGCGCGGCGTCGCCCGTCGGCAGGACAGGCAGGGACAGTGCGCCGTCCTCGCCATCGACGCCCGTGGCGGGTGACTGCACCACGGCGGCAGGCGACGCGGCAACCGGCGATGGGGGGGCGGTGGTCGCCGCCAGGGCCGGAGGCGCTGTGCCCGTTGCGGACGGTGGGACGCTGGCCGCAGGGTCGGCGGGCAGTGGGGTGGCCAGCACCAGCCCGGCCAGTCCAAATGGAGGCCAGGGCGCTTCGTCGGTTTCCGTCGTCGCGTCCTGGTCGGTCGCAGCCTTGCCGGCCGGTGGCGCAGCGGCCTCGCCCGTAGCCTGCTCGCTGGCGGGGGGCCGCACGCTGGCGGCGTCATCGCTGCCGGTGGCCGCAACGCCGGTCGGCGCGGGGCTGTCCGCGGGCGGGACGGGCGCACCGCCCTGCAGCAGCTGACCGAAGTCCTTGCCGCCTTCGCTGCGTGCCGTGCGCGACGGGCTGCTGCCCACGCCGGGCGGAGTGGCCGTCGTGCTGCTGCCCGAAAGCGCGGAGGGCGTCACGAACGGCCTCCGGTGTCTGTGCCGTCCTGGTCCTCGGCCTGCGCCAGGCGGGAGCGGCGCGCGCCGATGTCATCCATCTCGCGCTGGTCGCGGCGGTCTGTCACCACCTTTTCCTGTGCGCGATAGCTGGCGGCCAGCTGCTCCAGCACCGCCTTGTCGCGGCTGGCCAGGATCAGGCGCGCGCGTTCGGCTTCGACCTTCTCGCGGTTGCCGTCGACGGTGCGCTGCTGTTGCTCCACCGCACTGTCGAGGCGGTCAAGGAACGCACGCCGGTTCAACAGCTGGGCGGGACTGGTCGCGGCCATCTGTGCGTTGGCGTACTCCTCGGCATAACGTCGCAGTTCGTCCAGACGCGACAGGTGAGTGTCGAGAAGGCGCTGGCGCTCGGCCAGGTCGCGGGCGACCGCATCTTCATGTTCCTGCGCCCGCCTCAGCAGAGGGTCGATACGCTTGGATTGGTTCATCGCTTACACCTCGTTTTCCACCAGGCGCTGCAGCGCCGCCTGGCTGTGCGGGAGATCCGCGGCCTTGGCCACGTCCTGTCCCAGGAATTCCATGATTTCCGGCCAGCGTTCCAGGGCTTCGTCGGTGGCTGCGTCGTTGCCGCGCTGGTAGGCGCCGATGGCGATCAGGTCGCGGTTGGCCGAGTAGGCCGACACCAGCCGCTTGAGCTTGCGGATGCGCAGGCGCCACGGTTCGTCGGCGATTTCCGTGACCACGCGGCTGACGGACGATTCCACGTCGATGGCCGGGTACAGGCCGCTGTCCGCGACCCGGCGCGACAGCAGGATGTGGCCGTCGAGGATCGCGCGTGCGGCGTCTGCGATCGGATCCTGCGGATCGTCGCCTTCGGTCAGCACGGTGTAGAACGCGGTGATGGAGCCGCGCCCCTTGGCGCCGTTGCCGGCGCGTTCGACCAGCGCGGGCAGCTTGGCGAACACCGACGGCGGGTAGCCGCGCGTGGTCGGCGGTTCGCCCACCGACAGGCCGATCTCGCGCTGTGCCTGCGCGAAGCGGGTCAGCGAGTCCATCAGCAGCAGGACGTTCAGGCCCTGGTCGCGGAACCATTCGGCAATGGCGGTTGCACGGTAGGCGCCATGCAGGCGCGCCAGCGGTGGCCGGTCGGCCGGGCTGGCGACCACCACCGCGCGGCGCAGGCCTTCCTCGCCCAGCGTGGTTTCGACGAAATCGCGCACTTCGCGGCCGCGTTCGCCGATCAGCCCGACCACGATGACGTCGGCAGCGGTGTAGCGGGTCATCATGCCCAGCAGTGTCGATTTGCCGACGCCGGAGCCGGCGAACAGGCCGACACGCTGGCCACGGCCGATCGGCAGCAGTGCGTTGATGGCGCGCACGCCCACATCCAGTGGCTGGGTGATCGGCTCGCGCGCGAGTGGATTGATCGACACACCGGCCATGCCGACGTGGCCTTCGGCACGGATCGGGCCCTTCCCGTCCAGCGGCACGCCATCGCTGTCGATCACCCGGCCGAGCAGGCCTTCGCCCACTTCCACGCCGCCGCGCCGTGCCGACGGCACGACCCGCGCGTTGGGCAACAGGCCATGCAGTTCGGCGCTGGGCATCAGGTAGGTGCGCTCACCGGCGAAGCCGACCACTTCGGCATCCACCCAGCCACCGTCTACCACTTCGACCTTGCAGCTGGCCCCCAGCGGTGCTTCGCAGCCGACCGCTTCCAGGGTCAGCCCGACCGCACGGCGCAGCACGCCTTCGCGGATCAGGCCACGGCCGTGTGCGGTGTCCACGCGCAGCCCGTCCAGGCGACGGGCCAACCGTAGATTGCGGGCCAGGGCCCAGTCGGCCGCAGGCGGCGGCAGTGGCGTTTCGGCCGTCATGCGTTCGCTCCGGTCTGGCGGATCACTGCGTCCAGCGCGCCACGCAGGCGGGCTTCGAGAGTGCCGTCGATGCGCACGGCCTCGGCATGCACGCGCAGGTCGCCGCGGCTGAGGCTGGTGTCGGCCACCAGCCGCTGCTGCGGTGGCAGGGTTAGCAAAGGGGCGAGGGCAGCGATGTCGTCCGGGTGCAGGCGCACTTCCACTTCGCGCGTGCTGCCGCCGACCGCATCGATGGCTTCGCCGACCAGCTGTGCCAGCAGCGCCGGTTCGGCCTCGTAGGCGCGACCGACCAGGGCACCGGCGATGCGGACCGCCAGCTCTCCCAGCGCACCGACCACCTCGTTCTCCAGGCGGACCAGCGGGCGGCTGAAGTTGTCCAGGATGCCCTCGATCTGCGCGGCAAGCCGGCGCACCTCGGCCTGGCCCTGGCCATAGCCCTCCGCATGGCCGTGCTGGAAGCCTTCCTTCTCGGCACTGTCCTGGATGGCCTGTATCTCTTCCAGGGTCGGCAACTGCAGCGGCGGTTCCGGCTCGTGCTCCGGGTCCGGCCCGGCATGCCCGGACGCGTCCTCCTGTTCCAGCACGGGTTCCGGCTGGGCCAGCAGGTCGGGGGCGAGCCAGCGCACGACCGTACTCACAGCATGGCCTCCGCGCTGCCGCCGATGGTGATGGTGCCTTCATCGGCCATGCGCTTGACGATGGCCAGGATCTCGCGCTGCGCGCCTTCCACGTCGGACAGACGCACCGGCCCACGGGCCTCCATGTCCTCCAGCAGGATCTCGGCGGCACGCTGGGACATGTTGCGGGTGATCTTGTCGCGGACCTTGATGTCGGCGCCGCGCAGGGCCAGCCCCAGCCGCTCGCCGCTGACTTCACGCAGCACCAGCTGCATCTCGCGGTCGTCCAGATCGACCAGGTCGTCGAACACGAACATCAGGTCCTGGATGCGGCCACTCAACGGCGCGTCGATGCGTGCGATCTCGCCCAGGATCGCCTGGTCCTGGCCGCTGTCCATGAAGTTGAGGATGTTGGCCGCGCACTGCACGCCGCCGATGTTGGATGACTTCAGGTTCTGGTTGCCGGCGAACTGGCGCTCCATGATCTCGTTGAGTTCATTGAGTGCGTTCGGCGGAATGCCATCGAGGGTGGCGATGCGCAGCAGCACGTCCACGCGGGTGCGGTCGGGCAGCAGTTTCAGCGCATCGGCGGCCTGGTCGGTTTCCAGGTGGGCCATGACGATGGCGATGATCTGCGGGTGCTCGTTGCGGACCAGGTCGGCGACCGCGCGCGGATCCATCCACTTCAGCGCATCCAGGCCGGTGGTGTTGCGGCCCAGCAGGATGCGATCGATCAGGTTGCCGGCCTTCTCGCTGCCCAGTGCCTGCACCAGCATGTTGCGGATGTAGTCGTCCGACCCCACGCCCAGCGAGGTCTTGGAGCCCAGCTCCTGGCCGAACTGGTCCATCACCCGTTCCACCTGTTCGCGGGTGATATCGGACATGGTGGCCATCGCGATGCCGATCTTCTGGACTTCCTTGGGTTCCATGTGACGCAGCACTTCGGCCGCGTCCAGTTCACCCAGCGACAGCAGCAGCACGGCGGCGCGCTGCACTCCGGTCAGCGGTACCTCAGTCATTGGCCACCCAACCCTTGACCACCTGGGCCACGCGCTTGGAGTCGGTCTTCACGGCTTCACGGGCCATCCGCAGTCGTTCCTCGTAGGAGTCCACCGGCAGGGCCAGTGCCTCCGGTCCACCCAGGCCAGCGCGCTCGGCACCCAGGGCCGGCAGCGGGCTGCCATCGTCATCGACCAGCTGCACGTCAGCGGTATGCGGTTCCAGTGCCAGCGGGTCGTGCTTCTTCGCCTGGCCGGTGATGGCACGCAGCGCCGGACGCAGTACGCCGAACAGCAGCGCCAGCACCACAATGGCCCCCAGCAGCATGCGGCCGGCATCGTGCACCCACGGCAGCTCCCACCAGGCCGGGCCTTCCACCGGTGTGGTCTCGCGCACGAACGGGGCATTCATCACCGAGACCGTATCGCCCCGCTCGGCGCTGAAGCCGACGGCCTGCTTGACCAGCGCCTCGACGCGGGTCAGTTCGGCAGCCGACAGCGGCTGCGGGGTAAGTGCACCATTGGCGCCGGGGCGCGGCACGTTGTCCACCAGCACCGCCACCGACACGCGCTTGATGCGGCCGGCCGGCTGGCGGGTGTGCTGCAGCGTGCGGTCCAGCTCGTAGTTGCGCGTGGCGTTCTTGCTGCTTTCGCTCGGCGTCTGCGCGGTCTGTGGCGGCGCAGCCTGGCCCGGAGGCGTGTTGCTGGTTGCGCCAGGCACACCCTGCGGTCCGGGCGTGCTGGTGGTGTTCTCGCTCATCTGTTCGCTGCGCAGCTTGGCCGGCTCGCCGTTGTACAGCTCACGCGCTTCCTCGGTGACCGAGAAGTCCATGTCCACGCTGACTTCCGGATTGACGCGGCCCGGGCCGGTCATCGGTTCCAGCAACTCGCGGATGCGCTGGTTGAAGGAGGTCTCCTGCCGGCGGACCTGCTCGAACTGGGCGGCGTTGACCGCCGCTTCGCTGTTCGGGTCGCTGATGCTGAGCATGCGCCCGCTCTGGTCGACCACGGTCACCCGTTCCGGCGACAGGTCCGGAATGCTGGCGGCGACCATGTGCACGATCGCATCCACCTGGCTGCGTTCCAGCTGCTGGCCACCGCGCAGTTCCAGGGTCACCGAAGCACTGGCGACGTCGCGCTGGCGGGTGAAGGCACTGGGCTTGGGGATGGCCAGGTGCACGCGTGAATCACGCACCGGTCGCAGCGTATTGATGGTGCGCGACAGTTCGGTTTCCAGCGCGTGCTGGTAGCGCGCGCTTTCCACGAACTGGCTGACACCGAAGCCCGGGTCGCGCTCCATCAGCTCGAAGCCCAGCTTGCCGCTGTCGGTCAGGCCGGAGCCGGCCAGCTTCAGGCGGGCGTCATGCAGGTTCTTCTCCGGCACGGTGATGCCACCGGTTGCCGGGTCCAGGGCAAACGGGATCTGCGCTGCACGCAGCAGGTCGGTCGCTTCAGCGGTGGCCTTCTGGTCCAGGCCGGTATACAGCGGAACCATGCCGGGCTTCTGCGACCAGAAGAACACGAACAGGCCCGCCGCCACCGCCACTGCGATCATCGCCATCAGCCCCAGCCGACGGGTGATCTGCAGGCTCTGCAGGCGGTCGAACCATTGCCCCGCCTTCTCGGCGTTCAGGCTGTCCTTGGAAAGCGTCAGTGCCATGCGTCAAGTTCCTTACAGCGGCATGTTCATCACGTCCTGGTAGGCCTGGACGAGACGGTTGCGGACTTCCACGGTGGCGCGGAAGGCGATCTGGGATTGCTGCGAGGCGACCATCACCTTGGCCAGGTCGGCGCCGGGTTCGCCCATCTCGAACGCCTTGGCCAGCGCGCCGGACGTCTGCTGCGCATTGTTGACGCCGGCAATCGCACCGCGCAGGGTCTCGGTGAAGCTGGCCGGCTGCACCTGCGGCGCATCCAGCACCGCACCAGGAAGGGCATTGCTGCGCGGCGCTTCAGCCAGCGGATTGAGCACCGGCTGTCCCATCTGGGATTGGTAGGTGCGGATCTGCGAAAGGATCGAAGTGACGGAGTGGGACATCTGCAACGGTTCCAGGAACAGGGATGGGGAATCTGCAGAGATCACTGCAAGTGCCGTGCCGGAACGCCTGAGTGGTTCAGAAACGTGACGGAAGTTTGCGTTCGGCGGAGGACGGGCGAGCTGGCGTGCCGATACGCTGTCGTCATCTGCCGGTGTCAGTGAACCGGCGTCGGTTTTTTGGCCTTGCCGGCGGCCGCCGGATACACGAACGCCCGGGCAAGCCCAGGCGTCCGTGCCCCCTTCATGCTGGCGATCACGCTCAGCTGGCCAGTTCGGCCTGCTCGCGTTCGATGCCGTACTTGCGCAGTTTTTCCACCAAAGTGGTGCGGCGCAGGCCCAGCAGCTGCGCGGCGTGGGCGACCACCCCCTGCGTCCGCTCCAGCGCTTCATTGATCAGGCCCAGCTCGATGCTGGCCATGTGGTTGCGCAGGTCCAGGCCGTCGTCGGGCAGGGCCGTGGCAGCCGCAGCGCGGTTGACCGCGATGCCGTGCTCCAGCGACGGCTGGCCGCCGCTGCCGGGGGTGTGGAAGGAGAAGCTGCGCAGGTCCAATCGCTCTTCGCTGGGTGCTGCCGGTACCGCCGCCGGGGTGCTGACGGGGGCCAGCAGGGCGTCGCCCCGGTAGCGCGCGGGAAGGTCCTGCACGCGGACCGAACCACCCGGATGCAGCACCGCCAGGCGTTCGACCAGATTGGTCAGCTCGCGTACGTTGCCTGGCCATTCGTAGCCCGCCAGCGCCTGCAGGGCTTCGGCAGTGAAACGGACTTCGCCGCGGCCGGTGCGCGCCAGCTGCGCGGCAATGGTTTCCACCAGTGCCGGCAGATCCTCGCGCCGTTCGCGCAGGGCCGGCACGTCGATCGGGAACACATTGAGGCGGTAGAACAGGTCTTCGCGGAACTTGCCGTCGGCGATCCGGCTCTCCAGATCGCGGTGGGTCGCTGCGATCACCCGCACGTTGCAGCGGATGGTCTGGTTGCCGCCGACACGCTCGAAGCTGCGCTCCTGCAGCACGCGCAGCAGCTTGACCTGCATCGGCAGGCTCATGTCGCCGATCTCATCCAGCAGCAGGGTGCCGCCCTCCGCCATTTCGAAGCGGCCCTTGCGCGCGGTCAGCGCGCCGGTAAAGGCACCCTTCTCGTGGCCGAACAGTTCGCTCTCGAGCAGGTCGGCTGGAATGGCGCCACAGTTGATCGCCACGAACGGTCCGTCACGGCGCGGCGAGCGCTGGTGGATGGCGCGCGAGACCACTTCCTTGCCGGTGCCCGACTCGCCCAGCACCAGGACGGTGGTGTCGAATGCCGCGACCTGGTCGATCATCGTGCGCAGCGCGCTCACAGCGGCACCATTGCCGGTGGGTCCCTGCTCCTGCACGGCGCCCGCCTGGTGCTCGGCATCCAGGCGCTTGAGGCTGGCACGGCGCAGCAGGGCTTCCATCTGCGCATGGCGCAGCGGCGTCTCCAGCGGCCAGATGTTGGCTTCATGCAGGCCGTGGCGGTGGGCGAAGGCACTGGCCTCGCCATCGGCCAGCAGCACCGGCGGCGGCAGGCTGCTGCCACCCAGCCATGCGTAGAGGGCGGTGCTGGCGGCGCTGTCGTCGAGGCTGCCGACGATCACCGCCATCCAGTCGCTCTGGCGCTGCCGGCCAAGGTCGAAATCGGCCGCGTCGGAAACCCAGCGCGGATTGAAGTCCATGAATTCCAGCAGGGCAACGGTGCGTTCGGCACGCACGGCGTCGTTGTCCAGCACCAGGATGCGCGACTCGCTCACGATCGATCCTCCCTGAGGCCTTCCAGGATTGGCATCACTTCCTGGATGTAGGACAGCTTGCTGACGAAATTGTCGGCGCCGGCACGCAGTGCATGCTCGCGGTGCTCGGCGTCATCGAAGTGGCTGGCGATGACGATGTACGGGGCGTCATCCTGCGACTTGATCAGGCGGGTCGCCTGCAGGCCGCCCATTTCCGGCATTGCCAGGTCCATCAGCACCACCTGCGGGCGCAGGGTCTCCGAGCGCTCGATCGCTTCCAGGCCGTTGCCGGCACTGCCGACGATCTGCAGCCAGTCGATCTTGCGGAAATGGCGCATCGCTGCGTTGATGAAACCTTCGTGGTCGTCGACCAGCAGGACCGTGAGCGTGTTCATGTCCAACATCCTTTTCAGCCCACCCGGGCCAGCTGCGGTTGCCTGGCGCTGAGCCGGCGCCGTTCGCGGGCCGGGGCGATATCCAGTTGTTCTCGGTATTTTGCGACGGTTCGGCGGGCAATGTTCACCCCCTGGCGCGAAAGCAGGGCGGCGATGGCCTCGTCGGCCAGCGGCCGACCGGCCGGCTCGGCATCGATCAGGCGGCGCACCATGGCCTTCACCGCCTGGCCGGAGACGCTGGCGCCTTCCAGGCGCACCGCGAAGAAGTGCTTCAGCTCGAAGGTGCCACGCGGCGTCTGCAGGTACTTGCCGGTGGTGATGCGCGAGACGGTGGACTCGTGCATGCCGATCTCCTCCGCCACTTCCTTAAGCGTCAGCGGCGCCATCGCTTCCTCGCCCCGGACCAGGAACGCGGCCTGGCGCTCGACGATCACCCGCGCGGTACGCAGCAGGGTGTCATAGCGCATCGACAGGCCACGGCTGAACCAGCGCGCTTCCTGCAGCATCTCGCGCAGCGCCGGTGCAGCCTCGTTGCTGTCGGCCAGCGCCTGTTCGTACTGCGTGTTGATCGATACGCGGCGGCTGGTCGCCGGATTGAGGGCCACTTTCCACTGGCCGTCGGCGTGCCAGGCGACCACGTCCGGTACCACCACGGCATTGCGTTCCGGCAGCAGGTTGTCACCCGGGCGGGGTTGCAGCGAGAGGATCAGTCGCACTGCTTCGCGCACGTCACCGATCTCGGCGTCATGCAGGCGGGCGAGGGCGGGGTAGTCGTGCGCGGCCAGCGGCTCGAGCGCGCCCGCAAGGATGCGGGTAGCCAGATGCCGCGCAGGAACCACGCCGTCCAGGCTGCGCAGCTGGGCCTGCAGGCTTTCGCGAAGGTCCCGCGCGGCCATGCCGGCGGGCTCGCCATGCAGCAGGCGCTGGCGGACCGCTTCCACGCCATCGGCAGCGATGTCGAACTGGGCGCTGGCCAGCAGCTGCAGCTGTGCCAGCGGTGCCTGCAGATAGCCGGCGTCATCGCAATGCTCGAGCCAGAAGGCGGCGACCGCCAGCTCGCGGTCGTCCAGGTCCAGTGCCAGCCGCTGCAGCACGCGCAGCTGCGGATCACTCGATTCGCCCGCCGCGATGCGTGCCATCCGGTCGTCGTCGCCGTCCTGCCAGCTGGCGCCGGCAACGTCCCACATCGAGGATTCCGGCAGCTCGTCGAACGCCGCGGTTTCCAGCGTGGTGGCGCCGGCGTCGCCGGGTTCGGGTGCAGGTGCTTCGGCATCCTCGATCTCCAGCATCGGGTTGGAGTCGAGCAGGCGCTGTATTTCCTGTTCCAGATGCAGCCCGTCCAGCTGCAGCAGCCGGATCGACTGCAGCAGCTGCGGGGTGAGGTGAAGTTGTTGGCCCAGCTGGGCCGAGAGTGCAGCCTTCATCGTGGTTCCCCGGCGCCGCTCCCCGACGCCTTGTGGAACGCATCTTGCTTCTGATCCGGCAGGTGCGGAATCAGGGGGTTCCTGAGGTGGTTGGTGAATTACCCGACAGCGTGTAGGGGTTTTCCCGACATCGGCGCGGGATGTTGACGTTTCCCGGTCGCAAGCCATTGATTTCCCGTTGCGCACGCGGTCGGGGCGTCGTGCCGGCGTGTACGGGATTCCGTCAGTGCCTGTGGGGGTGACGGGAACCCGTCATCCGGATGGCGCGGTCACTCCAGCTCGTGCTGGTGGCGGGCGGCGAGCAGCAGCAGGTCGTTGGCGCGGCGGCACCCCAGCGACTCCATCATGCGCGCGCGGTGGGTTTCCACGGTCTTGACGCTGATGCCGAGGTCGGCGGCGATTTCCTTGTTGCTTTCGCCTTTGCCGATGCGGCGCAGGATCTCGCGCTGGCGGGGTGACAGCGCGGCGATGCCGGTGGGCTTCTCGCGGCCCAGCATGGGCGCCAGCATCTTCGCCGAGATCTGCGGGCTCAGGAACACCTGGCCTGCGTGTGCAGCGCGCAGCGCCAGTTCCAGTTCCTGCGGAGCGGCATCCTTGACCACGAAGCCGACGGCACCGCGATCCAGTGCGTCGCGCACGTGGGCGGCATCATCGTGCATGGTCATCATCACCACCCGGGTGCCGGGTGCGCGCATGCGGATGTCGCTGAGTGCTTCCAGGCCGGTGCGTCCGGGCAGGGACAGATCCATCAGCACCACGTCCGGCGCGTGCTGCAGGGCCAGTTGCAGCGCCTGCTCGGCGTTGCTGGCCTCGGCCACGAGCTGCACGTCGGCAAACCCCTGCAGCAGCCGCGCCAGGCCGGCGCGGACCAGGGTGTGATCGTCGACGATGAGAACTCGCACAGGCACGCTGGAGGTCCGGGAGGGGAGTCCACCTTAACTTAGCTGAACGGGCGAGCCAAGCGTCGTCCGTTGCGGGCGGGCGTGCCAGGGTTCAGCGCGCCCGCCTTGCTTCGGCGACCTGACGTCTGTGCAGGCGGAACAGATGCCGCTCCATGGCCATTTCCAGCCCGTCGCCGAGGCGATGGAAACGCAGCCAGAGATAGTGGCCTCCGCTGCCATCGGCGGCCTCGGCAACCACTTCCACCGGCAGATCGATATGGTCGGGCAGCCAGTCGCTGGGCTGCACGCGGACCACGCCGGCCTGGCCCGGGGCCGCGCCACTGCGGGGCCCCAGCTGCAGGCGGATGCCGCGCCGGGACCAGCGCACCGGGCGCAGGGTCAATGCCGGGCCCTGCTGGCGCACGAGCCGGCCCAGCAGCACCATGGCCAGATCCAGCTTGGCTTCCAGCCGCTGCAGCGGAAGGCTGGCCTCGCTGCGCTCGTCGTGTTCATCGACACGGCTGTCCTCGACCAGCGCCAGGCTGCGCAGCAGGCCTTCGGCGCTGCTGGTACGTCCCGCCGCATTGCCGGCCTGGAACTCGACCGGCAGCGCCAGTTCGCAGCTGAGCGTCTCGTCGAACAGCTCGCTTTCGGCCGGGTGATGCAGCGACGTGGTCGGCAGGAGGGTCATGCCAGCGATTCTGCCTGCAGGTACGCGTGCGCGGCGCGAAGGGAGCGCCGTCCATCGTGCAGCTGCACGGCCACCGCGTCGCGGCGATGGCGCAGCAGGGTGAGCAGGCTCTGCTGGCGTTCGAACAGCGCGGTCAGGGGCGCATGGTCGGCGGCCGCCAGCGGTTGGCTCAACAGCGCGTGCAGCTTGCTGTCATGGCCTTCGAGCAGGCTGTCGGCGGTGTCGAAGGCATCTTCACCCAGCGCCTTCTCGAAAGCATCCAGCTGCGCATGCAGTGCCTGCAGGCTCATGGTGCCACCGCTGCCGTACGGCGCTGCTCGTGCGGAATTGCGTTCCAGGCGCTGTCGATCTCGCCCAGCAGCTGCAGCGATTCGTCCAGGGCGGCGCGGTCGTTGTGCAGGTTGGCCTCGGTCAGGCGCTGCAGCACGTAGTCGTAGAGGGACGAAAGATTGCCGGCAATCTCGCCGCCGGCCTCATGGTCCAGCGAGCCGTTGAGGTGGCCGACGATGGCGCAGACCTCGCCGATCGCCTTGCCCTTGCCGGCATGGTCGCCGCGCTCGAGGCTGGCCAGCGCGCGCCGCACGCGCTCCAGCGCGCCCGCCAGCAACAGGGCCACCAGCTTGTGCGGATCGGCATCGGTGACCGCACTGGTCACACCCACCTGGCGGTACTGCTCGGCGTACTGACGGCTGGAACCGTACATTCGTGATTCTCCTTGCGCTGGGTGCTGCAGCAGGATCGTGACGATCACTGCCGGCAGTACCGCGATGATTGCTGTTGCGTCCGTTATCGGTGCGTTCGGCACCAAACTTGAGTGCCGCGCGCGTCGTCCGTCAACCGTTCAACTGCGCCAGCTGCTGCTGCAGCGCCGAACTGCTCTGCTGCAGCTTGCCCATCAGGCTGTCCAGTGCGAGGAACTGCTTCTTGTACCGTGCCTCCACGCCGACCATGCGGGTATCCAGGTCCTTGCGGCGCTTGTCGATGCTGTCCAGGGTGTTGTTCAGGCCCTTGGTGCGGGCAACGAACGCACCCTCCTTGCCGACCGTCGTGCTCACGTAGCCGTCGACCAGCGAGTACAGCTGGCCCGCACCGCCGGCATCGCCGGTGATCGCCTGGCGGATCTTCTCCGGCTGGCTGGCAAGCGCGGCAGCGAACTTGGTGGTATCAAGCACCAGGCTGCCATCGGCATTGGGGTAGCCACGGGTCTGCAGGCCGATGGCCTTGGCGTCCAGGCCATCGCCGGACAACGACTTGAGCACGCCCGACATCACCGAGCGCAGCTGGCTGGCGGCGCCGCGCATCTGTGCGTCGCCGGTGAGGGCTGCCGCTTCCTTGGTCTTGGCGTCGTACTTGGTTTCGGTGTTGATGGCGGCGATGGCCGCGTTGTACGCGGTCACGAAATCCTGCATCACCTTGGTCGCCGCGGCCGTGTCGGTGCTGATCGTGACCGTGCTCTGTCCTTCCTTCTTCAGGTTCAGGGTCAGGCCCGGCACGGCGTCGGCCACGGTGTTGCTGGCGCTCACCACTTCAACGCCATCGATGGTCAGTTTGGCATCGGCGGCCGCGGTGTTCTGCTTCAGGCTGCCGACCAGCGCTCCCAACTTCGGGTCGCTGCCGGCGTATTCGAGCTTGATCGCGTTTGCCGCGCCGGTCTTTTCCTGTGCGATCGACAGGTACTGGTTGTCGCCGGAGCTGATCAGGGTGGCCTGCACGCCTTCCTTGCGGCCGGCGGCGTCGATCTTGTTGCGGATCGTGGTCAGCGTGTCGCCTTCCTCGACCTCCACGTTCATGGTCTTGGCCTTGTCGCCGACGCCGACGGTCAACGTCAAGGTTCCGGCGGCGAACGTATCGGTCTTGGGCACGGAGGTGTCGGCGATCAGCTTGTGTGCGGTCGCCAGCGACTTGACGTCGATGATGTGCGTGCCATTGGACGCTGCCGCCTTGGTGGTGCCGACGTCATACAGCGCCACGCTGGCCGTCAGGATCTCGTCGGTACCGCCGCTGCCGCCCTTGCTGGCGGTGACCGTGCGGGTGTCGAAGGCCGTGGTGGCCTTCAGTGCAGTGAGTGCGGTCTTCAGCTTGTCGAAGGCCGCGGTGACGGTGCCGATCGACGACAGCTGCATCTTGGTCTTGGACTGCTGCAGGTTCAGCGCATTGTCGGCGGGCTTGCGGTCGGCCGCGACCAGCTGGCTGACGATGCTGGAGATGTCCAGGCCCGAGCCGATGCCACCGTATCCAAAGTCTGCCACGTCGTTTCTCCTGGTAATCCGGGCGCCGCGCTGCGGCCGCCCGTCGTCAACGAAAATAGCGGCCTGCGCCGCTGGGTCTTGAGGACTTCGTTGATGCATGCGCCGTGCCAGTGCCGGACGGCAGGTTTGGCATGCAGGTTGCAGGAGTGACGGGGCAGGGTGCGGTCGGGACGACGCAGGCTGCCGGGAGTCTGCAAAAAACCCTCCCCCAAAGCAGGGGAGGGATCAGGCTACTGACAATCGGGGGGAGACGAAGCCGCCCGGTGCGTACAGTCAAAGGTACAGCGCTGAAACAGAGGTCCGCAGGGGCGGGCGATGCCAAGCCGGTTCGGGAAGCGTCCCGGGCCGGGCATGGCCCGCGCCTGCGTGCGCCGTGGCTGTCGGGTTGCCGCTGCCGCCGGTTCGACCGGCGGCAGCGGTACCTTCTTGCCATGGATCAGCGCAGCAGGCTGAGCACGCCCTGCGGTACCTGGTTGGCCTGGGCCAGCATGGCCGTACCGGCCTGCTGCAGGATCTGGGTACGGGTCAGTTCAGCGGTTTCCTTGGCGAAGTCGGTGTCCTTGATGCGGCTGCGCGACGCGGACAGGTTCTCCGTCGAGGTCTGCAGGTTGGCAACCACCGAGGTGAAGCGGTTCTGGATCGCACCCAGATCGGCGCGGGTGTTGTTGATCGAACCCAGTGCCTTGTCGACCACTTCCAGCGCCTGCTGGGCGCCGAGCACGGTGCTCACGTCCAGCTTCTGCACGCTGGCATCGGTGGCGGTGCCAGGGGCGTAGGCCGCGACTGCAGTCTTTGCACTCCACACGCCGGTTGCGGCCGTCAGGTCGCTGCGCTCCAGCGCGATGTCGGCGGCAACGACATCCTTGCCTTCCTTCACCGAGCTCAGCTTCAGGGTGCCGTTGCTGTTGGCTTCTGCGTAAATGCCGGCTTCACCGATCTTGGCGTTGATGGCGGTGGCCACGGCCTTGGCGGCCTCTTCGGTGGTCGCGCCGGCCTTGATCTCGACGGTGCCGATATCCACGTCCATCACGGTACCGGTGATGCGTGCGCCGTCGCCGCCCGCTGCCAGGGCAGCCGTAGTGCCGGTGGCGAAGGTCGCGGTGCCCAGCGATTCGGTCTTGGCGTCCACCACCTTGTCGATGGCGATGGCCTGGCCGGCGTTGGCGCCGACCTGGAACAGCTGGCTGGAGAACGAGCCGTCCAGCAGCTTGGTGCCGTTGAACTCGGACTGCTTGGCGACGCGGTCGATTTCGCTGACCAGCTGGGTCACTTCAGCCTGCAGGGCCTTGCGGTCGCTGGCCGAGTTGGTGGCGTTGGACGACTGCACCGACAGCTCACGGATGCGCTGCAGGTTGTTGCCGATCTCGGTCAGCGAACCTTCGGCGACCTGGGCCAGCGAGATGCCGTCGTTGGCATTGCGGATGGCCACGTCGGTGCCGCGGATCTGGGTGCCGAAGCGCTCGGAGATCGCAAGGCCGGCGGCGTCGTCCTTGGCGCTGTTGATGCGCGAGCCCGAGGACAGGCGCTGGATGGTGGTGGCCAGCGAGGCGCCGCTGGTGCTCAGATTGCGCTGAGCATTCAGCGACATCGTATTGGTGTTGATGACTTGTGCCATGGTGCATTTCCTTTGGCGGAGGTGGTGCGTGGTTCAGGGTCCGGGCGCCGGCCTGGCCGGCGCCCGGGAGTCGATCACGGTGCGGATCAGCGCAGCAGGCTGAGCACGCCCTGCGGTACCTGGTTGGCCTGGGCCAGCATGGCCGTACCGGCCTGCTGCAGGATCTGGGTACGGGTCAGTTCAGCGGTCTCCTTGGCGAAGTCGGTGTCCTTGATGCGGCTGCGCGAGGCGGACAGGTTCTCCGTCGAGGTCTGCAGGTTGGCGACCACCGAGGTGAAGCGGTTCTGGATCGCACCCAGGTCGGCGCGGGTGTTGTTGATCGAACCCAGTGCCTTGTCGACCACTTCCAGCGCCTGCTGGGCACCCTTCACGGTGCTGATGTCGACGTCCTTCAGCAGCTTGCCCGCTGCGGCGCTGGGGCTGGCGGTGGCGGCATCGCTGTCGAACCCGGCGACGCCGGTGCTGGCGCCCGCGGTAGCCGACATGGCGACGAACTTGCCGTCCTTGTCGACGCTTTCCTTCACCGAGGTCAGGTTGATCTTGCCGGCGGTGGTGCCGTCGAGTTCGGCGTAGACGCCGGTCTCACCGATCTTGGCGTTGATCGCGGTCACGGTCGCCGCGGCCAGGGCAGCCTGGTCCTTGGCGGCGTCGCCGGTGGAGGTGATCTTGACGTCGGCGATCTTGATCGCCGAGGTCAGGCTGCCGCCACCGATGGTCAGGCCGGAATAGGTGATTTCCTTGCCGGCATCGGCTGCCAACGAGCCACCTTCTTCGATCGTGATCGAGTTGGAGTCGAAGACGGCATTGCCCAGCGCGTCGGCCTTGGCATCGACCACCTTGTCGATGGCGATGGCCTGGCCGGCATTGGCACCGACCTGGAACAGCTGGCTGGAGAACGAGCCGTCCAGCAGCTTGGTGCCGTTGAACTCGGACTGCTTGGCGACGCGGTCGATTTCGCTGACCAGCTGGGTCACTTCGGCCTGCAGCGCCTTGCGGTCACTGGCCGAGTTGGTGGCATTGGCGGCCTGCACCGACAGCTCGCGGACGCGCTGCAGGTTGTTGCCGATCTCGGTCAACGAGCCTTCGGCGACCTGGGCCAGCGAGATGCCGTCGTTGGCATTGCGGATGGCCACATCGGTGCCGCGGATCTGGGTGCCGAAGCGCTCGGAGATCGCCAGGCCAGCGGCGTCGTCCTTGGCGCTGTTGATGCGCGAACCGGAGGACAGGCGCTGGATGGTGGTGGCCAGCGAGCTGCCGCTGGTGCTCAGGTTACGCTGAGCATTCAACGACATCGTGTTGGTGTTGATGACTTGTGCCATGAGGAGAGGTCCTTGAGCGGTTGCACGTGAGTTGGGTCAGACGCCCCCGACGTGCCCCGGGAGCGGCTCATGTCAGCGCTGCAACAGGCTGAGCACGTTCTGCGGCACCTGGTTGGCCTGGGCCAGCATGGCCGTGCCGGCCTGCTGCAGGATCTGGGTGCGGGTCAGTTCGGCGGTTTCCTTGGCGAAGTCGGTATCGCGGATGCGGCTGCGCGAGGCCGACAGGTTTTCGGAAGAGGTCTGCAGGTTGGCGACCACCGAGGTGAAGCGGTTCTGGATCGCGCCCAGGTCGGCGCGGACGCTGTTGACCGATTCCAGGGCCTTGTCGACGATCTCCAGGGCCTGCTGGGCGCCGGCGACGGTATCGATCTTGATGTCGGCGACGTGGGCGGCAGCGGTGCCGGCGGCGGGGGCGTTCAGATCGGTTGCGGTGGCGGTCGGCCCCATCTTCACGGTCACACCGGCCACGGTGTTGTCGGCCTTGACCGAGGTCAGGGTGACTTCGCCCGCGGTGGTGGACTGCGCGGCATGCAGGCCGGTTTCGCCGATCTTGCCGTTCAGGGCAGCAGCCAGCGCCTTGGTGGCGTTGTCCTGGTTGACCTTGCGCACCGCAGCGATCTCGGCCGCGGTGGCCGGCGCGCCTGGCGGGGTGGTGTAGTCGAACGTGACGTCGCCGATGCTGACGTCGCCCACCGTGATGTTGGCCAGCGTACCGGCGGCGGCATCGACGGCTGCGTCATCCAGGGTGGCGCTGCCAGCGTTGACGAAGGTCGTCGCGCCCAGCGAGTTGGCCTTGGCGTCGACCACGCTGTTGATGGCGATGGCCTGGCCGGCGTTGGCACCCACCTGGAACAGCTGGCTGGTGAAGCTGCCGTCGAGCAGCTTGGTGCCGTTGAAGTCGCTCTGCTTGGCGACGCGGTCGATTTCGCTGACCAGCTGGGTCACTTCGGCCTGCAGCGCCTTGCGGTCGCTGCTGGAGTTGGTGGCATTGGAGGCCTGCACGGCCAGTTCGCGGATGCGCTGCAGGTTGTTGCCGACTTCGCTCAGCGAACCTTCGGCGACCTGGGCCAGCGAGATGCCGTCGTTGGCGTTGCGGATGGCCACGTCCAGGCCGCGGATCTGGGTGCTGAAACGCTCCGAGATCGCCAGGCCGGCGGCGTCGTCCTTCGCGCTGTTGATGCGCAGGCCGGACGAGAGGCGCTGGATGGTGGTGGCCAGCGAGTTGCCGCTGGTGCTCAGGTTGCGCTGAGCGTTGAGCGACATCGTATTGGTGTTGATTACCTGTGCCATGGGGTCGTCTCCTCTTATTTGGAACCCGTAGGTGAATGGAACGAAGCGCCGCCTGTTTTTTGTTTGGCTGTGTGCTTCGCCGTTGCCAAATGAATAACGGCGCTTTGTCAACAACCTTTAGGCGTGAATTCCGATGAACCGGAAAAAGCCCGCGGGACGCTGTTTTTCCGGGGTTTCACCGCCCTGGAAGGGGGGCGGGCAGGGGGGGCGGGCGCCGCTGGTGGCGCCGGGTGGGGCGGACCTGGGCGCGGGTCGTCAATGAACGCGCGCGGCGCACCGGCGGGCGAGGCAGCGGCAGGGTGCTGCGGAAACGAAAAAGGCCGCGATGCAGGGCATCGCGGCCTTCATGGGCGTGTGCGGGAAACGGATCAGCCGATCTTGTTGAACAGCGACATCGACTGCATCTGCGAGAAGATCGTCTGTGCAGCCTGCAGCGCGGTGCTCTGCAACTGGTACTGGCTCAGGGCATCGGCGTAGTCCAGGTCGCGCATCTGTGACAGGGTGGTCTTCAACGTCACACTGTTGGCTTCGCGCATGTCCGCTGCATTGTCCAGCGCCTTGAGCTGCGAGCCGCCGGCAGCACGCGAATCGATCATCCGCTCGGACGCGCGGCCGACGTCACGCAACGCACTCTGCAGCTGGTTCTGCTGCGCCGCCAGCTGCGCGGTGCTGCCGGTATCGCCGTCGAGTGCGGCGATCAGCTTGTCCATCGTCGCGAAGATGTCGCGGCTGCCGGCCGGCTGCACGTTGAAGGTATCGCCGGGCTCGGCAGCGCCGGTGATCTGCAGGCGCACGCCGTTCACTTCCAGTTCGTCGCCGGGCTTCAGGGAGCCGGTACTGGTCACGTTGCCCGTTGCGTCCAGCACCTCGTACTGGTCGCTGGCGGTGAAGCGCACGCTGAAGGCCTGGCCGTTCCAGCTGTCGCTGCCGTCGCGGGTGATGTTGGTCAGCACGCCCTTGCCGGTGTTGCCTGCGGCGGCGCTGCCGTCGACGAAGCCATCGCCGGTCGGAATGCGCATGAAGATCTCGCTGCCGGGCAGGGCGTCGAGCACGTAGGTGTCCGGCCCCACTTCCACCTGGCGCTGGGTCTGGTCGCCGCGATAGACCACCTTGCCGTCGATCTTGGCGAACGGCGGATCGCCGTCATGGGTGCCGCCGAATACATAGCGGCCGGTACCGTCGCTGCTGTTGGCCAGCGACAGCAGGCCGTCGCGGATCTGGTTCAGCTCGGTGATCAGGGTCTTCTTGTCCGCGGCGCTCAGCGCCGGATTGCTGGCTTGCAGCGTCAGATCGCTGACGCGGCCCATCAGATCGTTGACCTGGGCCAGTGTGTTCTCCTGCACGCCGAGCCGGTTCTGCACGTTGCCGGCGTTGAGGCCCATGCGCTCGAGTGCCGCCAGGCTGCGGTCCAGGCCCACGGCGGTGCCCGCGGCCACGGGATCGTCCTTGGCGCTGACGATCTTGCTGCCGGTGGCGATCTGCTGCTCCAGGTGATTGAGCTTGGCCTGCTTGGCCAGCATCAGCGTCACCGACTGGTTGAACATCATTCCGGTGGAGATGCGGCTGCTCATCGGCGGACGGCTCCCAGGATGGTCTGGAACATGTTGTCGGCAGTGGAAATCAACTGCGAGGCGGCCTGGTAGGCCTGCTGCAGGCGGAGCATGTTCGCCGCCTCCTCATCCAGGTTGACGCCGGAGATTTCGTCGCGCGCGTCCTGGGCCTTCTCGTTGATCACCAGCTGCGCTTCAAGCGAGTACTCGGCCGAGCGCGCTGCCGCGCCGACCTGGGTGGTCAGCCCGCCCAGTGCGCCGTTCAGGGTGACGGTGCCGCTGCTGAACGCCTTGGCGCTCTCCACCTTGGCCAGCCTTGCCGCGTTGCTGTTGTCCGAAGAGCCGGCCGGGGTCGGGGTGATGTTGAAGGTGTCGCCGGTGCGTGGTGCACCGTCGAGAACGAAACTCCAACCGTTGGCGCTGATGGTCTGGCCCGGGGTGTAGGTCTGCGGTGGGCCACCATCGATGGTGTAGGTGGTGGCGGAGGTGAAGACGATCGCCGCAGGATTGCGCAGGTCCGCATGGCCGGCATCGGTCACGGAGACGCCGCTGAGCTTGCCCGTACCGGTATTGGCGGTGGCGGCGGCGCCCTTCACGGCAGCCGCGGCTGCGATGCGCGAGGGATCGGTGATGGCGATCTCCAGGCTGCCGGCCACGCCGGCAGTGGGCTGCAGCAGGAAGCGGTCGTTGATTGCCGGCGTGCCGCCGACCACCAGCTCGACGCCGTTGATCACCAGCGGATCGGCAGCAGTGCCGGTGCCGGTCAACGGAATGCTGGCGCCGGTGTCGGCGCGGCTCGCCTTCCACTGCGTGCCATCGAACTGCAGGACGACGTTCTGCGCGTCCAGCTTGCCGAGATCGCCGAAGCTGGCACTGATGCTGGCCGTCCCGCTGTTGCCACTGTTGGCCGTCACCCGCGGCGTGCCGATGTTGAAGAAGTCACCGCCGAGCTGGCCGTAGAGATCCACGCCCTGGTGGTGGACCTGGTTGAAGCTGTCGGCCAGGCCGATCGCCAGCTTGCCCAGCTCCGCCTGCGCCGGGGTCAGCACGGTGTCGCGGAACTCCATCAGCCCACCGATCTGGCCGCCGACGGCCTTGGGATCCAGGGTGATGGTGTTGCCCTGCGTTTCCAGTGCCAGCTGCAGGCGCTCGGGCTGGTACGGATCGGCCACGGTGGTGACCCGGGTGGCGGTGGTGCCGACCACCAGTGCGTTGCCGCCAGCGGTGTAGACGTTCATCACGCCGCCGTCCTGGATCACCGCGGTGCCACCGGTATAGCCGATCAGCTGCGAGATCAGCTGGTCGCGGCGATCGAGCAGGTCCGGGGCCGCGCTGGCGATGTTGGTGCCGATGGCGCCGTTGATCTGGGCGATTTCCTGCGCCAGCCGGTTGACCTCGGTCGCTCCGGCGAGCAGGCCGTTGTTGACCTCGCTGTTGAGGTTGTTCAGATGGGTATTGAGCTGCACGAAACGGTTGGCCAGGGCCTCGCCACCGTCCAGCATGCTCTGCCGGTCGGCCGTGCCGGAGGCATTGGAAGACAGGCCGCTGACCGAATCGAAGAAGCTGGACCAGACGCCTGCGACGTTGGTGGCGGCGTCGGAGAACAGCGCGTTGACTCGGTCGGCCATGCCGGACAACTGCTTCAGGCGTGCCAGCTCACCGCTGCTGTCGAGCAGGCGCGAGATCGCCAGCTGGTCGGCAGTGCGCCGGATGTCGGTGATGCGCGTGCCGTTGCCCACCGTGCCGTAGCCGAAGTTCTGCGGATCGGCCGTGGCGAAATTGACCTTCTGCCGGCTGTAGCCCGGCGTGTTGAGGTTGGCCACATTGTGGCTGGTGGTTGCCAGGGCGCGCTGGAAGGCGAGCAGGGCACCGGTACCGGTGGAAAGTACGCTGGACATGGGGTTCCTCAACGACGGGTGATACCCAGCGCCGCTGTTGCGGTGCTGGCGAAGGTCTGGCCAAGGCGACTGCCGGCATCGGTCACGGCGGCGACGGCACGCTCGATGGTCGGGCCGCCGGCGATCGCGGCGATCTTGGCGGCGTAGCGCGGATCGGTGGCATAGCCGGCCCGCTGCAGGCCCCGGGCGAAGCCCTGCACATCGGTGCCGGCCTGCAGGGCCTGCTGGTAGCGCGGGCTGGTCTTCAGCAGGCGCACGTAGTCGGCGAAGCTCTCGGCCGGCGAGGTGTAGGCACGGAAGCTTGCGGTTTCATTGCGGCGCACGCCATCGACGTACTCATGGGTGCCGGCCACCGCACGCTGTCCGTTCCAGCCATTGGCCTTGATGCCGAACAGGTTGTGCGAGGTGCTGCCATCGGCGTGCTTGATCTGGCGCTTGCCCCAGCCGGTTTCCAGTGCGGCCTGCGCAACCAGCGCGCGGGCGTCCACGCCCAGCTCTCTGGCTGCGCTCTGCGCGTGCTGCCAGATGCTGGCGACGAAGCCTTCCGGGGTATGCGCACCCAGCTGGGCTACCGCGGTGCGGGTCGCCAGCGCATCGGTCGTAGTGCCGCTGCCACGGTTGCTGGCAGTGGCGGCCCACTGGTCGTTGCGGGCTGCCCAGTCGGGGCCGTCAAGCCCGGCGATGTACGGATCATCGGTGCCCAGCGACCGGTGGACGCTGCTGCTTTCGCGGCCGGCGATCAGGTCCAGGGCCTGTTCCATCGGCGCGATGGCGGCCGATGCATCCTGCTGTGCACCTGCGGCCATCTGCTGCAGCATGCGTACGGCCTGGCCGGCGTCCTCCAGCGGCAGCGACGGCGCCGCCTTGGGGGGCGCGTTGAGCTGATAGGCCCGGCTGGCCTTCGCAGCGCCGATGCCGGTATCCAGCGCCGGT
This sequence comes from Stenotrophomonas sp. TWI169, assembly GCF_039674705.1. NCBI lineage: Bacteria > Pseudomonadati > Pseudomonadota > Gammaproteobacteria > Lysobacterales > Lysobacteraceae > Stenotrophomonas > Stenotrophomonas sp. TWI169. The sequence continues at coordinate 155,314 of NZ_JBDJOB010000002.1, forward strand.
CCTTCGGCGGTCGCTCCGGACAGCTGGCGGGTGATCATGGCCGACAGCCCGAGTCCCTTGCCACGGGTCATCGCCTCGGCGATCTTCTGGTCGTACATCTCCCGGAACATCTTGTTCTCACCGGGAAAGAGCGAGTCGCCGAAACTGGCATCGCGCATGCTCTTGACCAGCATCTGCGCGAACTGGCCTTCCAGCTGACGCGCGACCTTGTCGATCCTGGCCGGGTCGTTCTGCTGCGCCGGATTCAGCTCGAAGGCGGGGGTGATGCGCATGTCAGATCACCTCGAGTTCGGCGCTCAGCGCGCCGGCCTGCTTCAGTGCTTCCAGGATCGCGATGAGGTCGCCCGGCGCGGCGCCGACGGCGTTCACCGCGTGCACGATCTCATCCAGTGTGGTCCCGCCATTGAACTTGAACATGCGGCTGCCATCGTTGGTGGCGGTGATGGTCGACTGCGGGCTGACCACCGTGCTGCCGCCGGCCAGTGCGTTGGGCTGGCTGACGTTGGTGTTCTCCTGGATGGTCACCGTCAACGAACCGTGCGAGATCGCCGCAGGGCCGACGCGGACCTGCTGGCCGATGACCACCGTGCCCGTACGCGAGTTGACCACGACCTTGGCCGGAGCGCTGCCCGGGGTCAGCTCCAGGTTCTCGATGCGGGCAAGCAGGCCGATGCGTGCACCCGGGTCGGTCGGCGCGGCCACCGCCACCGTCACGCCGTCGACGGCACGTGCCGCGCCTTCGCCGAAGGCGTTGTTGAGCGCGGCGACCATCCGCGAGACGGTGGTGAAGTCGTTGTTGTGCAGGTTCAGGGTGATTTCGCCGTTGGCACCGAACACATCCGGCAACGCGCGTTCGACCGTGGCACCGTTGGGAATGCGGCCGACGCTGGGCACGTTCACCGACACCCGCGAGCCATCCTTGCCCTGGGCACCGAAGCCGCCCACGATCAGGTTGCCCTGTGCGATGGCGTAGACCTGGCCATCAGCACCGCGCAGCGGCGCCATCAGCAGCGAGCCGCCACGCAGCGACACCGCGTTGCCGATCGAGGACACGGTGACATCGATGGGCTGCCCTGGCTTGGCGAACGGTGGCAGTTCGGCGTGGATCGCCACGGCGGCGACGTTCTTCAGCTGCGGATTGACGTTGGCCGGCACATTCACGCCCAGCTCGCCCAGCAGGTTCTTCAGGCTCTGCACGGTGAAGGGGGCCTGGCTGGTGCGGTCGCCACTGCCATCCAGGCCGACCACCAGGCCGTAGCCGACCAGCGCGTTGCCGCGCACGCCGCCGACCTGGGCCAGATCCTTGATGCGCTCGGCATTGGCGGGCGCAGCCACTGCCAGCAGCATCAGGCAGCACAGCGATGACAGGCGGTGCCAGGAAGAGAAGAAGGTAAGCGTCATGGCATGCTCAGAACGGCGTCAGGCCGGAGTTGAAGAAGCGGCTCAGCCAGCCCATCGCGTTGGATTGCGCGACCGGGCCGCGGCCGCCGTAGACGATGCGGGCCTCGGCCACGCGGCTGGAGGGAAGGGTGTTGTCCGGGCTGATGTCACCCGGGCGCACGATGCCCTGCACCTGCACCAGCTCGTCGCCCTGGTTCAGGCGCAGATTCTTCTGTCCCTGCACGACCAGGTTGCCATTGGGCAGGCGCTGGATCACGGTGACCGTGACGCTGCCCTGCAGGCGGTTGCTCTGTGCGCTGTTGCCCTTGCCGGTGAAGTCGCGCGCGCCCTTGGCGCTGGCGCTGAGGATGTCCTTGCCGCCCAGGGTGACCGGCGCACCGAAGATCGAGGGCGTCCCCAGGCTCAGATTCGATTCCTTGTTGGTGGCGGTGTTGGCGCTGGTCTGCGCGGTGGTGTTTTCCAGCAGCGTGATGGTCAGCAGGTCGCCGACATCACGCGCGCGGCGGTCCGAGTACAGCTGCAGGGTTGGCCCTGCCGCATAGATCGCACCGGCCGTCGGCTCCGCCTGGGGCGGCATGATCGGCTGCAGCGGCGCCATCGCGGGGTAGGGGCGCACGTCGCCGGCGATCACGCAGCCGCCGAGCAGGGCGGCCATCGTGCTGGCGAGGACAGTGCGGGCGAGGGTGGAAATGGGCGACATGGCGTTATCCCGGTTGGGCCGGTCAGATCTTGTTGTTGAGGTAGGCCAGCATGGAGTCGGTGGTCGAGATCGCCTTGGCGTTCATCTCGTAGGCGCGCTGGGTTTCGATCATCGACACCAGCTCCTCCACCACGTTCACGTTGCTGCCTTCGAGCGCACCCTGGACCACGTTGCCGAGCCCGTTCAGGCCCGGATTGCCGTTCTGCGCCGGCCCCGAGGCGGTGGTTTCCAGGAAGAGGTTCTCGCCGCGCGCCTGCAGGCCTGCGGGATTGACGAAGTCGGTCAGGGTCAGCGCACCGATTTCCACCGATGCGGCGTCGTCGGCCATCTTCACGCTGATGGTGCCGTCGCTGCCGATGGTTACCGACTGCGCGCCTTCGGGAATCTGGATGCCGGGCTGCACCGGGTAACCGCTGTTGGTGACCAGTTCGCTGTCCTGGTTGATCTTGAACGAGCCGTCGCGGGTGTAGGCGGAGCTGCCATCGGGCAGCTGCACCTCGAAGAAGCCCCGGCCATTGACCATCACGTCCAGCGCGCGGCCGGTCTGCTGCTGGCTGCCCTGCTCGAAGTTCTTGGCGGTGGCCACCACGCGCACGCCCGTGCCCAGCTGCAGGCCGGTCGGCAGCTGGGTCTGCGCCGACGATGCGCCGCCCGGCTGGCGGACCTGCTGGTACAACAGATCCTCGAAGCTGGCGCGGTCCTGCTTGAAGCCGGTGGTGTTGGTGTTGGCGAGGTTGTTGGAAACCACCGACATGCGCATCTGCTGCGCATCCAGTCCGGTTTTCGCGATCCACAATGCCTGGTTCATCTTCGGAGTCCTGTCTGGCTGAAACCGGCCGCGTGCTGCGGCCCATGGGGTACGGCGTGCAAGCGGTGTGCCAGTGCCGTTACGCGGCGCCGGCGGAATTCCGTCAGCTGCCCAGTCGCAGCAGGCTGTTGGCGCTGCGTGCGTTGTCATCACCGTGCTTGATCACCTGCACCTGCATTTCGTACTGGCGTTGCAGCTGGATCATCTGCACCAGTGCACCGGCGGCATCGACGTTGCTGCCCTCCAGCTGGCCGCTGTGCACGGTGGGCCCGAGGGCCTGAGCGAACGGTTGCAGCGGATCGGTGTTGCGGAACAGGCCATCAAGACCGCGCTCGAGCCGTTCGTCCGGTGCCTGCACCACCTTGATCCGGCCGATCATGGCCATGGTCTGCGGGCCTTCACCCTGCGGGATGATGGAGATCGTGCCGTCGTTGCCGATCTCCATCGCCTGGTAAGGCGGAATGGCGATCGGGTTGTTGTTGTCATCCAGTACCGGGCGCCCACCGGAGGTCACCAGCTGACCGTTCGGTGTCACCGACAGTGCCGCGCCGCGCGTGTACGCTTCGCTGCCGTCGCTGGACTGCACGGCCAGCCAGGTGCCGGTCTGCAGCGCCAGGTCCAGCGGCTTGCCGGTGATGTGCTGCGCACCGGGCCGGCGGTTGAAGCCGGCGTCGACGTGCAGCGCATCGACCCGCGAGGCAAAGCCCCGGCCCTGGATCGGGAAGGCTTCGGTGTTGGCCAGCGCTTCCTTGAAGCCGGGGGTATCGGAGTTGGCGAGGTTGTGGCTGAGCGTTCCCTGCGCCTGCAGGGAGGCGCGGGCACCGGTCATCGCCACGTAGAGGGCTTTATCCATGCGGGGAGTTCCGTGACAGGGTCAGCGGCTCATCAACGGATGTTGATGACGGTCTGGGTGATCTGGTCCTGGGTGGTGATCATCTGTGCGTTGGCCTGGAAGTTGCGCTGCGCGGTGATCATGTTGACCAGCTGCTCGGTCAGGTCGACAGTGGACGCCTCCAGCGAGCCGGCCTGGATCTTGCCGAGGTTGGAGGTATCGGGCATTCCGGTACGGGCCGTACCCGAATCGAACGTCTCCGCCCACACGTTGTTGCCCTTCTGCTCCAGGCCCTGCGGGTTGTTGAAGGTGGTCAGCGCAACCTGGCCGAGCGGCTTGTCGTCGCCATTGGAGTAGCGTGCGTAGACCACGCCGGTGTCCGACACCGTGATTTCGTTGAGCTTGCCCGCGGCGTAACCGTCCTGCTGGGTGTTGCGCAGGGCGAACTTCTCGCCGTACTGGGTCGAGCCGCTCACGTCCAGGGTCATGTTCAACTCGCCCGCGCCGGTGGTCGGGGTGAACGTGCCGAGGCTGATCCTGCCGTTGGCCGGCGCGGTCAGCTTGCCGCTGTTGTCGAAGGTGACCGGCGTCGGGGTACCTGCGGGTTCGCCGTCGACGAAGTTGTGCACGGTCCACTGGTTGACGCCGGCTTCCTTGACGAAGTACGACACCTGGATGTGGCTCACGCCCAGCGAGTCATACACGGTAATGCCGCCGCTGGAGTGGTTGTAGCTGTTGGAATTGGTGGCATCGAACGGCTGCACCGTCGGTTCCTTGGCGTTGGCCGGCAGGGTGAAACCAACCTTTACATCGCTGGTCTGCCGGGGCGGGCTGTCGGTGGTCAGCAGCTGCAGGTCGATCATGCGACCGGCGTCGAAGTTGGTGCCGTCGGCGTTGGGCGCGAACACCTGCAGGCGCGCGCCCTGCGGGTTGGTCACGTAGCCTGCGGCATCGGTCTGGAAGTTGCCGGCACGCGAGTACACCCGCTGGCCGTTCATGTTCATGGTGAAGAAGCCCTCACCGGAAATCGCCATGTCCAGGCTGCGGCCGGTCTGCTCGTTGTTGCCCTGGATGAACTGCTGGGCCACGTTGGAGACGCGCACGCCCGAGCCGACCGCGTTCTTCGACAGGCCGTAGCTGGTGGCGGCGAACAGGTCGGCGAACTCGGCGCGCGACTGCTTGAAGCCGGTGGTGTTGACGTTGGCGACGTTGTTGGCGGTGACGCTCAGGTCGGAGTTGGCGGCATTGATGCCGGACAGCGAGACATTGAAGCCCATGGGATGCTCCTGGTAGATGCGGGTAGGCGGCTCAGCTGACGCGGAGCACGTAGTCGATCGGGGCCGTGCCCAGGCCCTTGAGGTTCAGGTACAGGCCATCGGAACCGACGGTCACGCTTTCCACCGGTGCCTGCACATAGGTGGACAGCTTGGTGCTCTTGCCAGCGGTATCGACATGGTTGGCGACCACGCTGTACTTGCCCGGCTCCATGCGGTTGCCGGCGGCATCCTTGCCATCCCACTGGAATGCGGTTTCGCCCGCGGCCTTGGCCTCGACGCTGATCGAGGTGACCTTGGCGCCGTTGGCATCGGTGATGTCCACGGTGATGATGCCGGCGCCGGGCGCGGCCACCGTGCCCTCGACGCTGCCTTCGTTCTCCAGCACCAGCTTCTCGGACGGCACCAGCACCTGGTGTCCCACCAGCGCGGCGCCACGCAGCACCTGGTCGCTGGCCATCGACTGCTGGAAGCCCTGCACCGTGGTGTTCAGATCGGTGATGCCCTGCACGGTCGACATCTGCGCCATCTGCGCGACCATCTGCGTGTTGTCCATGGGCTTGAGCGGGTCCTGGTGCTGCAGCTGCTCGGTCATCAGGCGCAGGAAGTCGGCCTGGTCCAGGGTGTTCTTCTTCTTGGTGGCGTTGCTGTTGGGAGCATTCAGGCCCAGCGCGGAGTAGACGTCCTGGCTGGTCTGGTTGTTGACGGCAGTGGTCATGGCGGTATCCGGTACTGCGGGCCTCAGCGGCCCATGGTCAGGGTGGCCAGGGCCAGTTCCTTGGCGGTGGTCAACATCTCCACGCCGGCCTGGTAGTTGCGCGAGGTCGAGATCAGATTGACCATCTGCGCGACTGGATCGACGTCGGGCTGGTAGATGTAACCGTCGGCGTCGGCGAGTGGGTGGCCGGGCTCGTAGCGCTTGATCGGCGCCGCCTCGCTGCGGGTGATTTCCTTCACCTGCACCGAGGTGATGTTCGGGTCGTCCTTGCTCGTGACCGCCTGGAAGATCGGCTCCAGCGGCTTGTAGACGGCCTCGGCCGAGCCGGCAACGGTGTCGGCGTTGGACAGGTTGGAGGCGATGGTGCTCATGCGCACCGACTGCGCCTGCAGCGCGGAGCCGGCGATGTCGAAGATCGGCAGGTTGCTCATGGCTTATTGCCCCGTGATCGCGGTCAGCATGGAACGGACCTTGCTCTCGACGAAGCTGAGCGATGCGCGGTACTCCAGCGCGGCGCGACCGTAGGCGGCGCGCTCTGCATCCGGATCGACGGTATTGCCGTCAAGGCTGGGCTGGACACCCTCGCGCGCGATCTGGAACGGATTCAGGCCGTTGTTGATCGCATAGTGCTGCTCGTGGGTGGTGGCCATCAGGCCGTTGCCATCCTGTCCCTGTGCGCTGCGCAGGGCGGCGTCGAAGTCCAGGTCCTGGGCCTTGTAGCCGGGGGTATCGGCATTGCCGAGATTGCTGGCGATCAGCTTCATCCGCTGTTCGCGCAACGGCATGGCCTGGGCATGTACGCCCAGGTAGTCGGTAATCAGGTTGCGCACGATGCACTCCCACGGGAACGTTGCCCGGGAAGCTGCAAGCGGTGTGCCAAAAGGTCGTGGGCGGGGCGGGGCGCCCCTACGCTCGCCGGGCACGGCCCGGCGCTACCCAAGGGGCGGCCAACATCCGGTAGCGCCGGGCCATGCCCGGCGGCGCATCATCAATCGCGGTAGACGCGGGCGACCCGCTTGACCGCGCAGGGCAGCTGGTAGGCGCTCACCCCGCAACGTGGCGCCAGTTCCGAAAGCGTCGGGGCCTGCCCCCACAGTTCCACCACACTGCCAACGCCGGCCTGTGCATGTGCGGTCAGGTCCACCGTCAGCATGTCCATCGAAACCCGGCCGATCAGCACACCAGGCTGGCCGTCGATCAATACCGGGGTGCCGTTCGGCGCGAACTGGGGATAGCCGTCGGCATAGCCCAGGGCCACCACGCCCACGCGTGTACGCGCCTTGGCCACGAAGCGCGCGCCATATCCCACCGGCTCACCGGCTTCGATCCAGCGCTCGGCAATCACCTTGGACTGCATGGTCATCACCGGGCGCAGCCGCCCGGTCAGATCCGTGTCGTCCGGCAGCGGGTTGGCGCCGTACAGCATCAGCCCCGGGCGCACCCAGTCACTGCGCACGTCGGGCCACCCCAGCAGGGCCGGCGAATTGCACACGCTGGTCTCACCCTGCAGGCCCTCGATTGCACGTGCGAAGGTGGCGGCCTGTTCGTGGGTACGTTCGCTGTCCAGTTCATCGGCACGCGCCAGATGGGTCATCAGCACGATCCGCTCCACCTGCGGCATCGCCTGCAGGCGCGCGTGTGCGGCGCGGAAGGTCTCCACGTCCATGCCCAGGCGATGCATGCCGCTGTCCAGCTTCAGCCAGACCGTCAACAGATGCGGGCTGTCGAAGGCAGCCAGCGCCTCCAGCTGCCACGGCGAGCCGACCGAGAACCACAGCGAATGCTCGGCCACCAGCGCCATCTCGCTGGCTTCGAAAATGCCTTCCAACAGCAGGATGGGCGCGCGGATACCGGCCTTGCGCAGCTCCAGCGCTTCTTCGATGGTCGCCACCCCGAAGCCGTCGGCCTCGTCTTCCAGGGCCTGCGCGCAGCGCACGGCGCCATGGCCATAGGCATCGGCCTTGATGATCGCCAGCGCCTTGCCGCCCCCCAGCTCGCGGGCGAGCCGGTAGTTGCTGCGCAGCGCGTGCAGATCGATCAGCGCGCGGGCAGGACGCATGTGCGGCTCTCGTGTTGCGGGGCATGGCCGAACTGGCCGTAGCGGAAGATGTCCAGGCCTTCGGTGCTGATCTGTGGCTGGCGTGCACTCATCAGGTCGGCCAGGTAGCGACCTGAACCACACGCCATGGTCCAGCCCAGGGTGCCGTGACCGGTGTTGAGATACAGGTTGCGGAAGGGCGTGGCGCCGATCACCGGCGTGCCATCCGGCGTGGCCGGGCGCAGGCCGGTCCAGAACTGCGCGCGCGACAGGTCCCCGCCCTTCGGGTAAAGGTCACGAACCACCAGCTCCAGGGTCTCGCGGCGACGCGGTGACAGCGACAGGTCGAAACCGGCCACTTCGGCCATGCCACCGACACGGATGCGGTTGTCGAAGCGGGTTACAGCAACCTTGTAGCTCTCATCGAGGATGGTCGAGGTCGGAGCCATGGCCGGATCGGTGATCGGCAGGGTCAACGAATACCCCTTCAGCGGGTACACCGGCAGGCGCATGCCCAGCGGCGCGACCAGCGCCGGCGAGTAACTGCCCAGCGCGACCACATAGCGGTCGGCAGTCTCCAGCTTGCCGGCGATGCGCACGCCGGTGATGCGCTCTCCATCCGACTCGATGGCGCTGATGTCCTGGTCGAAGCGGAACTCGACACCGGCATCGGTGCACATCTGCGCCAGGCGGCGGGTGAACAGCTGGCAGTCGCCGGTCTGGTCACGCGGCAGGCGCAGCGCACCGACCAGGCCATCAACGTGCGCCAGCGCCGGTTCCGCGGCGATGATGCCGGCGCGATCCAGCACTTCGTACGGCACGCCATAGCGGGCCAGGATCTCGATGTCCTGTGCCGAGGCATCCAGCTGCTGCTGGGTGCGGAACAGCTGGGTGGTCCCCAGGTCGCGCCCCTCGAACTCGATGCCGATCTGCGCGCGCAGCTCGTTCAGGCAATCGCGGCTGTACTCGGACATGCGCACCATGCGCGCCTTGTTGATCGCATAGCGCTCGTGGGTGCAGTTGCGCAGCATCTGCCACAGCCAGCGGTACTGGGCCAGATCCATGCCGGGACGGATCGCCAGCGGCGCATGCTTCTCGAACAGCCAGCCGATCGCCTTCTTCGGCACGCCGGGCGCGGCCCAGGGCGAGGTGTAGCCGAATGACAGCTGGCCGGCATTGGCGAAACTGGTCTCCAGCGCGGGGCCGGGCTGGCGGTCGACGACCGTGACATCAAACCCGGCCTGTCGCAGGTACCAGGCACTGGTGGTGCCGATCACGCCGCTGCCGAGAACTAGGACTCGCATGGAAATTCTCCAACCCGATCATTCCCTGCGTTTGAGCACGACAGGGCCATAATCGGGGAAGTATATTCTTCCATTCATAGGCGATTTGCCTGTTTTTCACGCTGCGGGCAAGATGTTTCCCCGTGATTTACTTCCCCAGGTTGACGCCCATGGCCGCCCGCCCCCGTGAACTGGACAAGATCGACCGCAGGATCCTGCGCATCCTCCAGGCCGAAGGCCGCATTTCCTTTACCGAGCTGGGCGAGCGCGTGGGCCTGTCGACCACCCCGTGCACCGAGCGCGTGCGCCGGCTGGAGCGCGAGGGCGTGATCACCGGCTATCACGCCCACCTCGATCCCACGGCCCTGAAAGCCAGCCTGCTGGTGTTCGTGGAGATCAGCCTGGCCTACAAGTCCGGCGACATCTTCGAGGAGTTCCGGCGTGCGGCGCTGAAGCTGCCGAACGTGCTCGAGTGCCATCTGGTGTCCGGCGACTTCGACTACCTGCTGAAGGCGCGGATCAGCGAGATGGCCTCCTACCGCAAACTGCTGGGCAGCACCCTGTTGACCCTGCCGCACGTGCGCGAATCGAAGAGCTACATCGTCATGGAAGAGGTCAAGGAGACGCTCAGCCTGCCGATTCCCGAATGAAGGGCCAGAGCCCGCGCTGCGGGTTCCGGCCCTGTTCCAGGGGCGTCAGCGCTGCTGCGGGTGCTTCATCGAGCCCTGCTGCTGACCTGTCTCCTGCTGTTTGCTGCCCTTCTGCGGCCGCTGCGGGTCCATCTGCTGCTGTTGCTGCTGTTGCGGCTTATGGCTCTGCGCTTCCTTGCCGGGATGACGGTTCTGCGGATTCTTCATGATCGCGATCCAAAGGACAAAGGACACGCGACGGCGGGATGCCGGCGCAGGGCCACGGTGGTCCTGCGGCGGTTAATCACAGGCGAAAAAGCCGTGAGCAGCAGCAGTGTGTTTTCAGGCGTTCAGCCGGCGCGGTCACCACCCGCCGCGGGCGGTGGCGGACTGCCCTATGGCTTGACCTGCTGGCCACTGCCGGCCGGCACACTGTCGTAGTAGCGGCCGGTACGGGAGTCGAACACACGGTTCGGGCCGACCGGCTTGACGCCGGGAACGATGCGCCCGTTGCGGTCATAGACCTTGTCCGGCAGCTTCGGCGCCGGCGTCGGCACCACCTGCGCCGGGCCGGTGGACTTGATCGGCTGCGTCGGCTGCGGTGACGGCAGGACCTGCGGCTGCGGTCTTGCCGGCTGTGGGGGCGGCGTCACCGGCGCTGGCGCCACGGTGGTGGTGGTGCGGGTGGTGGTCGGCGATGTGGTGGGCACCTGGGCCTGTGCCGACAGGGGCAGCAGAGCCGACAGCACCCAGACGGAAAGGGTCTTCATGGCACGCTCCAGCAGGAATCCTCCCCACCATGCGCCCGCGCCCGTGTGCCGCCCATGAACGCAGCTCACACTTGCAAGACGGCGGTCACACCCCCACGTCTGCAGGCATCCCCAGGCCATCGACCCCACGGAGAGCCAGCATGAGTGCCTTCGACCTGACGCCCCCTACCGCCTCCCAGACCGACACCCTGGTCGCCGGCCTCAGCAGCGAAGAACGCCGCGTGCTGCTGCAGCACGGCACCGAAGCACCGTTCTGTGGCGTGTTCCTGGACAACAAGCGTGAGGGTGTCTACTGCTGCCGGCTGTGTGGGCTGCCCCTGTTCCGCTCCAGCACCAAGTTCGATTCCGGCACCGGTTGGCCGAGCTTCTTCGCCCCCTACGACGCGGCACACGTGCGTGAGATCCGCGATACCAGCCACGGCATGATCCGCACCGAGATCACCTGCGCCCGCTGTGGCAGCCACCTCGGCCACGTGTTCCCGGACGGGCCGCCGCCCACCCATGAGCGCCACTGCCTGAACTCCGTCTCACTTTCGTTTGCCGGCAACGGCGAGGCCTGGCCCAACCCGTTGCAGCGTGGCGGTGCGGAAAGCGGCGTGGCGGGCTGAGACACCCCTGCTGACCGGTTTCACAGAATTCCCTCTTCAGAAATCCGCAGGGTGGGCCGACAAGGAGATATCCCCCCTCCCTGCGTTGCCCCATGCTCATCATCGTTGGATTCCTGGTCGTCATCATCAGCGTGATCGGGGGCTACCTCGGTGCCCACGGCCGCCTGGGGGCTCTCTGGCAGCCCTACGAACTGGTCATCATCGGCGGTGCCGCGCTGGGTGCGTTCCTGGTCGGCACCCCGGCCAAGACGGTCAAGCAGACGCTGCAGGCCATCGTCGGCGTGTTCAAGGGCCCGCGCTACAAGCAGCAGGACTACATCGACGTCCTCAGCCTGCTCTACGAACTGCTCAACAAGGCGCGCCGGGAAGGCTTCATGGCGCTGGAGGACCACGTCGAACGCCCGGCCGAGAGCGCCGTGTTCGGCAACTATCCGAAGGTGCAGGCCGACCATCACCTGATCGATTTCATCACCGACTGCCTGCGCCTGATGATCGGCAGCAACATCGAGCCGCATGAACTGGAGCCGCTGCTCGAACTGGAGCTGGAAAAGCACCACGCCGAAGCGATGGCCCCGTCGCAGGTGCTGACCAAGGTGGCCGACGGATTGCCCGGTTTCGGCATCGTCGCGGCGGTGCTGGGCATCGTCATCACCATGGGCTCGATCGGCGGCGACATCGTCGAGGTCGGCGGCCATGTCGCCGGTGCGCTGGTCGGCACCTTCCTGGGCATCCTGCTGGGTTACGGGTTCGTCGGCCCGATGGCAGCGGCGATGGAAGCACGTGCCGAGCAGGACAGCCGCATCTACGAATCGGTGAAGACCGCACTGCTGGCCTGCCTGCGCGGTTACAACCCGAAGATCGCGCTGGAATTCGCCCGCAAGACGTTGCCGTCGAACGTGCGCCCGGCCTTCTCCGATTTCGAGCAGCACCTGAAGACGGTCAAGTAAGCCATGGCCGAGAGCAAACCCACCGTCATCGTCCGCAAGGTCAGGAAGGCCGGCCATGCCGCCCACCATGGCGGCTCGTGGAAGGTGGCCTATGCCGACTTCGTGACCGCGATGATGGCCTTCTTCCTGGTGCTGTGGCTGATGGCCACCACCAGCAAGAACGATCGTGCGGCCATTTCCGAGTATTTCCGCAACCCCAGCCCGCTCAGTGGCCAGAGCGCCACGCCGGCCCCGGGCATGGCCGGGCCGGGCGGTGCCAGCACGTCGATGATCAAGCTCGGCGGCGCCACCGACATCTCGCGTGGCAGCAGCAACGATCCCTTCCAGAACCAGCAGGAAGCCGTGCCGCACCCGGTGGACCAGCAGCAGCGCGACAAGCAGCAGCTGGAACAGCTGATGAAGGAACTGCAGGAAGCGATCAGCCGCAGCCAGGCGCTGGAGCCGTTCAAGGACCAGCTGCTGCTGGACCTGACCCCGGAAGGCCTGCGCATCCAGATCGTGGACAAGCAGAACCGGCCCATGTTCGACCTCGGCAGTGCCACGCTCAAGCCGTACACGCAGCAGATCCTGCATGAGCTGGCCGAGTACCTGAACCACGTGCCGAACCGGATCAGCCTGACCGGCCACACCGACATCACCGCCTACACCGCCGCCCGCGGCTACGGCAACTGGGAACTGAGCGCCGACCGCGCCAATGCGGCCCGCCGCGCCCTGATCGATGGCGGACTGGAGGACAGCAAGATCACCCGCGTGGTCGGCCTGTCCTCCTCGGTGCTGTTCGACCGGGCCGACCCGCAGAACCCGATCAACCGCCGCATCAGCATCGTGGTGATGACCCGCGCCGCCGAGCAGGCCGCGCTGGCCGGCGCCGGTCCACAGGTGGGTCTGTCGGCGCCGGTCATCGACGCGGACGTACAGGCGGCGCAGGGTGAGGCAAAGTAGACGGTGGGTGGGGGCCAGTGTACGCCCCAAACGGAAATCAATAAGACCAAAGGAACCACCCCCCCGGGTGGGTGCGGCCCTTGGTCCGCACATCCGGCAACGCATGCGGCCCACGTCCCGCACCCACCAGGGGCATGGCCCGGCGCACCCGGTACAATGGGGGTCTTTCCGTTTTCAGGTGACACCCCCGATGTCCAAGTCTTCCAAGGCCAAGCGCGACCAGCGCAAGAAGCAGCAGGCCAAGCGCCCGTTCCTCCGTCTGAACGCCCAGCAGCAGGTGCAGAACCACGCCGTGCTGACCAGCGAGGACGGCCAGGTGGTCGCCGCCATCGGCCTGCAGGGTCGCGAGTGGCTGCTGGCCATCGGCGGTCAGACCATGGGCAATGCCGAGAACCCGGTGCCGATGCTGGCCATGCTCAAGCACCTGGCCAACGTGCAGGAGAAGGAAGACCGCAAGGTCAGCCTGGAGTATTCCGAACTGCTGCAGAAGCTGCTGGATACCCTGGCCGCCGAAGCGGGCCAGACCGCCGACGAGTACCTGGACGCGCTGGTCGCCGAGTTCGAAGGCGTGGAAGCTGAGGGCGAGACCGCTGAAGGCGATGTGGCCGAAGAAGCCAGCGCTGCCGAAGGTACCGCTGACGCCGAGGCTGCTCCGGCCGCCGACGCCGACGGCAAGCCGCAGGCCTGATCCGGCCGCGGCGGTGACGGTCTACGTTGATGACGCAGTGCATGCCTGGCGCGACCAGCGCTGGGCGCATCTGATGGCCGACACCCTGGCCGAGCTGCACGCCATGGCGGCGCAGCTCGGCATCCCCCGCCGGGCCTTCCAGAACAAGGCCAGCGGCGCGCACTACGACGTCACCACCGAGCTGCGCGCACAGGCGATCGCACTGGGTGCCGTGGCGATTTCACGGCACACCGACCGCGCACAGGTGAAAGCGGTGATCGCCAACGCGCGGGCGCAGTACCGGCCGTAGGCCGCAGTGCCCCCCACCTGGCATGGCCCGGCGAACCGGGATGACGCTCAGAACGGGTCGCTGCCCAGGCGGATTTCCACGTTCAGCAGCGAGCACAGCGCCAGCATGGCGTCATCGTCACGGGTCAGTGCCATCCAGCCGGTGAAACCCGCGCTGCCGGCATCCACGCTCCACAGCGTGTAGTTGTGCTCGCGCAGGCGGTCGAAGGCGGTGGACATCAGCTGCACGCCATCCAGGTCTTCGGTGAAATCCTCATCGTCCAGGTCGCCGCCCCAGTCAAGCTGCAGGTTGAAGCGCGCGGACAGCTCGTTCACCGCCGATATCAGCGTTTCCAGGTCATCCCGCTCCACCTCGAAGCCGGATTGCCAACCGATCGCGGACAGCAGTGGCGGCAGCCAATCGGCGTCTGCCTCCAGCGGTTCGCCGGCTTCGGCCAGCAGCTCGCGCCAGCGGTTGAACTGCTGCAGCGCCAGCTCATCGTCGCCCGGGTTGATCAGTACCAGCAGGTTCCAGACCCGCGCTTCGAAGCCATCCTCATCGAAATCATGGACGTCCTCCTCGAAGTCGAAGTAGTCGCTGTTGTCGGGCATGGCGGGAACTCCTCGGGGCAGGCCGGCATTCTACGGTTTATCCTGTATCGCTGAAGCCGGCCTTGGTGGCCGTCACTGTGAATGATGCGATGAGCGATACCCCTCCCGACCACCTGGCGATCAATCCGGCCAGCCCCTTCCATGATGCGCAGGCGCTGGAGCGCGGCGTCGGCGTGCGCTTCAACGACGTCGAGCGCGACAACGTCGAGGAATACTCGGTCAGCGAAGGCTGGATCCGCGTGCAGGCCGGCAAGGCCCGTGACCGTCGCGGCAACCCGATGACGATCAAGGTCAAAGGCAAGGTCGAGGCCTACTTCCTCGACCAGAAGCCGGCCTGACGGAGCCCGGGGTCAGATCCCTTTCCGCGGGAAAGGGATCCGACCCCGATGCACAGGGCCGGTCACTCGCGCTTGCGCGACTCCAGCAGATCCAGGTTGCGGATCAAGCGCCTCGAGATCTCGTCGGAGATCACTCCGCGCCGGGTGAGGCGGAACAGTTCCTCGCGCTCGGCAGTGAGGCCGGCGCTGCGCAACTGGCGATAGCCCTCCTCCATCCGCTTCACCTTCTCCGGATCCACGTCCGGGTTCTCGCGATCCAGGTGCCGCTGGTACAGCAGGCTGACCCGCGAGGCCGCGTCGTTGTACAACTGCACGTTCTCGGTGTTCTGGTTCAGCACCAGCTGCTGCCGCTTGCGCTCCACCCCGGCCAGCGCCGCCTTCGAAGACAACCGGCGGGCCAGATCCTCTTCCTTGCGCTCACCGGAGTCGGCCGGCAACTGCAGGCCCTTCAGCAGCTGCGGCAGCGCCACGCTGGCGCCGACCAGCGAGAACAGGATCACCGCTGCAGCCAGGAAGATCACCAGGTCGCGTGCGGGGAACGGGCTGCCATCGGGCAGGAACAGTGGCAGCGTCAGCACGCCGGCCAGGGTGATCGCACCGCGCACGCCCGCCACCGAGGTGGCCACCACGATGCGCCAGTTCGGCGCCTCGCCCCGCTCCAGGCCACGCCGACGCGCACGCAGCAGGTTCCAGCGCAGTGACAGCCACACCCACAGCAGGCGCAGGGCGATCAGGCTGGCATTGATCACCAGCACGTACACCAGCAGCCACCACGCGCTCTGGTGACCGGTCTCGTTCATCGTGGTGGTTGCACGCTCGACGATGCCCGGCAACTGCTCGCCCAGCAGCACGAACATGATGCCGTTGAAGCTGAACTGCAGCATGTTCCACACGCCCGCGCGCTGCACGCGCATGCTGCCGGAAACACGGCCGGTCATTTCCACGTAGCTCATCGAGATGCCGGCCGCGACCGCCGCGAGGATGCCCGAGGCATTGATCTCTTCGGCCAGCAGGTAGGCCGCGAACGGGATCAGCAGGTTGACCAGCATCGCCGCACCCGGCTCTTCACCGAAACGGCGCCACAACCAACGCTGGAAGGTCGACACGCCCAGCGTCACCGCCACGCCCACCGCCAGGCCCGCCACCGCCACCCACAGGAAGGTCAGCGAAGCGGTGGCCAGCGAGAAGGTACCGGTCATCACCGCCGCCACCGCGAAGCGGAAGCAGACCAGACCGGAGGCGTCGTTGAGCAGTGATTCGCCCTCGAGGATGTGCATCAGCCGCTTGGGAATGGGGGCCTTGGAGGCGATCGCTCCAACGGCCACCGGATCGGTCGGCGAAACAATCGCCGCCAGCGCGAAGCACACCGCCAGCGGCATCACCGGGATCATCCAGTGGATCAGCAGGCCGGCGCCGATGACGGTGAACACCACCAGGCCGAACGCCAGCTCGAGAATCGCGCCCTTGTCGCGGAACAGGCCCTGCTTGGGGATGCGCCAGCCGTCAAGGAACAGCAGGGGCGGCAGGAACAGCAGGAAGAACACTTCCGGCTCCAGCGCATGGCCGCGGTTGAACACGCCCGCAATGACCGCGCCCAGACCGATCTGCACCAGTGGCAGCGGCAGTGAGAACGGCAGGACGCGGACGAGGTATCCGCTGGCGACGACCGCCACCAGCATCGCCAGCACGACTTCAATGGTATGCATGCTTCTTCCAGGAAGCGGCGCGCGGGGGGGGGGCATGAAGCCAGCGCCGGAAACCCGGAAAAAACTACCACAGGCGACCACGGCTGCGACAACCGCGGCGACGCTGCGTCAGCACAGGCTCATGCCCCGTCGAAGCGGTAGATGTCCATCGCCAGGAAGCCGCCATCGACGCCGGCATCGATGCGACGTGCGCCGAAGCGGTGGTCACCGGCCGCACCCATCGCGAAGAACAGCGGCAACAGGTGTTCATCGGTGGGATGGGCGCGTTCGGCGAACGGTGCCTGCCGGCGGTAGTCAAACAGCGCCGGGCGGTCATCGGCCGCCAGCCGCTGCTCCACCCACTCGATGAACGGCCGCACATAGGGCGCTTCCTTGCCGTCCTGGTAGTCGCCCCAGTCGTGCAGGTTGTGGGTGATGCTGCCCGAGCCGACCAGCAGCACGCCCTGTTCGCGCAGAGGTGCCAGCGCGCGGCCCAGCGCAAACTGGTGCGCAGGCCCCAGCAACGGCTGGATCGATACCGGCACCACGGGAATGTCGGCCTGCGGACGCAGCAGGCGCAGCGGCACCCAGGCGCCGTGGTCGAGACCACGCTGGGTATCGATGGCCACCGGCAGGCCTGCCGCGGCGATGCGCCCGGCTACGTCTTCGGCCAGCGCCGGATCGCCCGGTGCCGGGTACTGCAGTTCAAACAGCGCGCGCGGGAAGCCGCCGAAGTCATGGAGGGTCGGCGGTTGCGGGTGGGCGCCGACCAACGGCTGCCGCCCCAGCCAGTGGGCCGAGGCGATGACGATGGCGCGCGGCGTGGGCAGGTCGCGGGCCAGTTCGGCCAGGCGCACGCCCACCTCGCCCGGCTGCAGCGCAGTCATCGGGGAGCCGTGCGAGATGTACAGCGAAGGCAGGCGGGACATGGAATTCTCCGTTTGCAGTATCAGCCAGCGCTCAACGCGAACGCAGGGTCCAGCGACCGTCACCGACCAGGAACAGCACCACCAGCGCCAGCGCCCAGAAGGCCGGGTACTCCCAGCCACCGCCAGCATTGGCAAAGCCGAAGCCGTTCGCGCCGTGCACGGTGACGATGGTGCCCAGCAACAGGGGCACGCCGGCCAGCCCGAACCAGCGCGCGTAGACACCGAGCAGCAGGGCTGCGGAAATCACCAGTTCTGCCGCGAGGGTGAGGTAACCCAGCACACCCGGCAAACCGAGCGACTCGAAGAACGCCGCGGTACCGGCTGGGGTGAACACCAGCAGCTTGGTCAACGCGTGGACCAGGAACAGGACGCCCAGGGCCAGGCGCAGCAGCGTCGCGCCATAGGGCGCCAGGGGCGGAGCGGAAGCAACAGAGGTCGTCATGGCGGGGCCTCGAAGGGAAGAAGCACAGCTTATTGCGCCGACCCATGCCAATAAATACGATGATTCGACCGTATTTATTTCATAAGGCGCAACAATGGACACTCTGGACGCCATGCGTGTGTTCGTGGCCGTGGTCGAGCGCAACGGCTTCAGTGCGGCCGCCCAGGCACTGGATCTGTCCACCGCCGGCGTCACCCGGCAGGTTGCGGCGCTGGAGAAGCGCCTGTCGACGCGGCTGCTCCACCGCACCACCCGCCGGGTCAGCCCCACCAGTGCCGGCGCCGCGTACTACGCGCAGTGCGTGCGCCTGCTGGCGGAGTTCGACGCACTGGAGGCCAGCATCGGCGCACAGGCACTGGAACCGTCCGGTCTGCTGCGCATCAATGCGCCGGTCAGCTGGGGCATCGCCCGTCTCGGCCCGCTGCTGGCCGGCTTCCGCGAGCGGTTCCCGCAGGTGGAACTGGACCTGGCCCTGTCCGACCGCCTGGTGGACATGGTCGAAGAAGGCTACGACGTGGCCATCCGCATCACCCGCGAGCCCGGGCCCACGTTGATCGCGCGTCGCCTGGGCGAATCGCGGATCAGTCTGTGCGCGGCGCCCTCCTACCTGGCTGCGCACGGCACGCCGGCCACGCCGCAGGCACTGCAGGATCACGCATGCCTGGGCTACAGCTACTGGGCCGGCGGCGACCAGTGGCCACTGCACGGCCCCGGAGGCGACGTCCAGGTCACGGTGAACAGCGTGCTGCGCGCCAACAACGGCGACGTGCTGCGCGAGGCGGCCATTGCTGGCATGGGCGTGATCCTGCAACCGGATTTCCTGCTCCAGGAGGCGCTGGCCGACGGCCGCCTGGTGCGCATCCTGCCGGACTGGGAAGCGGCGCCGATCGGCATCTTCGCCGTCTACACCAGTCGCAGCCACCTCGCGCCGAAGGTACGCAGCTTCATCGATTACCTGGTGGAGGCCGGGGTCTGACCGCACCACCGGACAACACCCGTGACACGCGGGCGCAAGGCCGTGCCCGGCGAGCCGCAACATGGGCTAGACAGCGACCTCGTCCAGCATGCCGATGATCCGCTCCAGAGGGGCCGGACGTCCCAGCAGGTAGCCCTGCACCTGGTCGCAGCCGTGCGCGGCCAGCCAGTCGAGCTGCCCCGGCGTTTCCACGCCTTCGGCAATGATGGTCAGGCCCATGCTGTGGCCCAGCGACAGCAGCGCCCTGCAGATCGATGCGTTGCGCGGATTGGTCTCCACGTCGGCGACGAAGCTGCGGTCGATCTTGAGGATGTCCAGCGGCAGGTGCTGCAGGTAGGACATGCTGGAGTAGCCGGTACCGAAATCATCCAGCGACACGCAGATGCCCTGCTCGTGCAGGCGCTGCATGGTCTGCATCGCCTGCGCCGGCTTGCGCATCAGGCTGCTCTCGGTCAGCTCCACATGCAGCGCGCCGCGGGCCAGGCCGAAGTCCTGCTGGGCACGGGTGAACTCGGCCACCAGGTCGCTGTTGAAGAACTGCACGGCCGACACGTTCACCGCGATCGGCAGATCGCCCCAACCCGCCTCCACCAGGCGCCGCTGCGCCTGGGCCGCCGCACGGATCACCCAGCGCCCCAGGGCCAGGATCAGGCCGGTGTCCTCGCACAGCTGGATGAACTCGTTGGGAGGAATGAAGCTGCCATCGGCCTGCGGCCAGCGCAGCAATGCCTCCAGTGCCGCCGGACTGCCGTCGCTGGCGTGCCGGATCGGCTGGAAGTACAGCTGGAACTCGCTGTCGATCGCCGCATGGATGCGCCCGGCCAGGCGCAGGCGATCAGCCAGGCGCGTGGTCACCGCAGCGTCGAACCAGGCCACCACATCCCCTTCGGCGCGCGCGGCGTGCGCCGCCTGTGCCGCCATGCCGATCACCTGCTCGGCGCTGTGGCCATCATCTGCCGTGTGCACCGCCACGCCGATGCGCGGCTCGAACTGGTGCAGCGAATCCTTGCCACGCATCGGTGCCGACACGATCTGCAGCAGATCGTCGAGTACGCGCCGGGTGTCATGCGCGGCGCCGATGGCGAACACGAAATCTTCCGCCGGCTGGAAGGCCAGCGCGCCGTAACGTGCCGCCAGCACAGCCAGGCGCGAGGCCATCGACTGCAGCACCGCATCGCCGATCTCCCGGCCCAGCGTGTCGGCCACCAGTTGCAGGCCACGCAGCTGCACGAAGGCGATGGTATAGCCCTCCGCCTGGGCATCCAGCTGCTCGGTCAGCGCGCGCACGTTGAGCAGCCCGGTCGCCGGGTTGTGCCGCGCCTGGTAAGCCAGGTCGCGCTCATAGGCCATCCGCTCGCTGACATCCTCGGCCAGTACCAGGCAGGCCGGCTGGCCATCGAAATCCAGCCGGGACAAATGCGCGCGCACTTCGAACACACTGCCATCCTTGCGCCGGTGCAGGCGCACGGCAGCATCGGGAAGGTCGCCCACGCGCGCCCGCGCGATGGCTCCCTTGACCTCGTCCCACCCTTCCCGCGGCCGGATGTCGAGGATGCTCATGGTGAGGAATTCCTCACGGCTGTAGCCGTACTGCCGCACGGCCGCATCGTTGACCTCGATGAAGCGCAGCGTGTCCGGATCGAACACCCAGAACGGCGCAGGATTGCGGTCGAACAGCAGGCGGAAGCGCCGTTCGACCTGGTTCATCTGTTCACGGGCCTGATACCGCTCGCTGAGATCGGTGAGCGCGCCGATCATGCGCCGCTGGCGATCGGCCACCGGCACGCGCTGGCCCCGCGCGCCGACCCAGCGCACCGCCCCCCCCGGCAGCACCAGGCGGAATACCTCATCCATCACCGCGTTGCCGGCAAATGCCTGGTCAAACGCCTTCTGCAGCCGTGCGGCATCATCGCGGTGCACCCGGGCAAAGAAATCGGCCACCGGCAGCGCGTCGGTCTGTACGCCGAAGATCTCGCGTGCCAGCGGTGACCAGCGCAGCAGTGCAGCGTCCTCATCGACGTACCAGGTGCAGACCCGCCCGACCTGGTGGGCCAGCCGCAGTTCCGCATTGCCGGCCTGCAGTTCCTCGGCCATCGATTGCTGCCGGCGGATCGTTCGCCGGACGGCGAACAACAGCACCAGCAGCACGGCCACATAGACCAGCACGATGGCCACCGATGCCTGCAGGTAGGGCCACCACGGCGCCAGCACGTCCTTTTCGGCCAGGCCCACCTGCACCGCCAGCGGGTTGCGCTCCAGCGTACTGATGGTGGTGATGCGCGGCACGCCATCGACCACGCCGGGCACGTTCCCCAGTTCGATCACCGCCTGCCTGCCGAGCAGATCGCGCCCGGGCAGCGCGTAGCGGTGGCCGACCGTGCCATGCGGATCGGGCACGCGCGCCAGCATGTAGCCTTCGGCATCACTGATCGACACCAGGCCGTTCGGGCCCACGTCCAGCCCGCCGATGATGCGCTGCAGTTCGCCGCAGCGCAGGCGCGCCAGCAGCCAGCGGTCGTCGTCCAGCGGCAGCGCCAGCGGCACCACCCAGCCATCATCGCTGCCCCGCTGCGGCGGCCCGATGTACAGCGCACTGCCAGGGCCGCGCCGTTGCGGATCGGTCCACAGGGGCAGCTGCAGGTCGCCCTGGCCCGCGGTCAGCGCACGTCCGTAGCTGTCTAGCACCACGATGCTGTGCAGCTCGGCGTGCCGTTGCAGCACGCCGGCCACGGCCGCATCGAGCAGCCGCGGTGCCTGTGCCGGCACGCTCCGGAACAGCTCGGCGGCGTCGGCGGAAATGCCGCCCATCGCCCGCTCCAGATTACGCAGCTGCAATGCCAGCAGGCGCTCGCTGCCGACCGCCAGTGCCCGGCTTTGCCGCTGCGCCGCTTCCAACCGCCGATGATGGTCATTGACCAGCATCATCGCCAGACCGGCCACCAGCAGCACGCCCAGCACCACCCCGCCCCAGGTGATGGCGCGCAGTGGCCGGGCCAACGCGCGTTTCAGCGCGGGCATCGGTGGGTGTTCCCTGTCCAGTCGGCTGGCTTCATGCGCGAACGATTCCTCCACATCCCCGACCTCAGCGGCCGGCGACTGCCATTCTTGACCGCCGGGCCCGCCACGCCGGATCACCGCCCTGCGTCCGCGCAGGGGTCCGGCATGCAGCATGCACCACGGCGGTGACGGCGTGAAGATCGCCGCACCGCGTTCAGCCAGATCGTGCACAGCCTTGCGCCACAACGGTGCGACCCATCGCATCGGAGCGGATTAGACTTGGCGTTTTCCCGCCGCAAGAGAAGTCCATGTCCAAGCTGCCCCGTCCCACCCTGGCACTGGCCATTGCTGCCAGCCTGTCCCTGGCCGCCTGCGACCGCGCCGCCGATCCGGCGGCCAGTACCGCCGCGCCGGCCGCATCCGCCCCCGCAGCCGCCAAGCCGATGCTGGGCAGCTTCGGCTTCGATGCCAGCGGCATGGATCGCAGCATCGCCGCCGGCGACGATTTCTTCGGCTTCGCCAATGGCACCTGGGTGAAGAACACCCAGATCCCCGCCGACCGCTCGCGCTTCGGCAGCTTCAACGTCATCGCGGAGAAGACCCAGGCCGACACCCGCGCCATCCTCGAAGGCGCTGCCGGCAATGCCCAGGCCAGCGGCGAGGACAAGCTGATCGGCGATTACTACGCCGCCTTCATGGATGAGGCCGGCATCGAGCAGCGCGGTATCGCGCCGGTGCAGCCGCAGCTGAAGGCGATCGATGCGATCACTGACAAGGCCGGCCTGGCCCGCGCGCTGGGCGGCGACATGCGCGCCGATGTCGACCTGCTCAATGCCACCAACTTCTACACCGACCGCCTGTTCGGCCTGTGGGTCTCGGTCGATCTGCTGCAGCCGGACCGCACCGCGCCGTATCTGGTGCAGGGCGGACTTGGCATGCCCGACCGCGACTTCTATCTGGGCGACGGCCGCATGGCCGAACTGCGCAAGCAGTACCAGGCCTATATCGCGCAGCTCCTGCAGCTGGCCGGCAGCGCCGACCCGGCCGGCAAGGCGCAGCGCATCGTTGCGCTGGAAACGAAGATCGCGCAGGCGCACGCCACCCAGGAAGAAACCAACGACGTGACCAAGGGTGCCAACCCCTGGACCCAGGCTGACTTCAACGCCAAGGCCCCGGGCATGGACTGGACCGCCTTCCTCGATGCCGCTGCACTGGGCAAGCAGCAGGACTTCATCGTCTGGCAGCCCAGGGCGGTGGCCGGCCTGTCCAGGCTGGTGGCCACCGAGCCGCTGGAGGTCTGGAAGGATTACCTGGCCTTCCATGCGCTGGATCGCGCCGCGGCGTACCTGCCGAAGAAGTTCGCCGATGCCCGCTTCGCCTTCCACGGCACCGCGCTGAGCGGCACGCCACAGCAGAGCGATCGCTGGAAGCGCGCGGTGGATGATGCCAACCACGCCGTCGGTGAGGCCATCGGCAAGCGCTATGTCGAGAAGCACTTCGACGCCAGGACCAAGGAGCGCGCGGACGAAATGGCGAAGAACATCATCGCCGCGTTCGCCAGGCGCATCGACGCGCTGTCGTGGATGTCGCCGCAGACCAAGGCCAGCGCCAAGGCAAAGGTGGCCGGCCTGACCGTGGGCATGGGGTATCCGGAAAAATGGCGCGATTACAGCGGTCTGGAAATCCGCCGCGACGACCCGCTGGGCAATGCACAGCGCGCCGAGCTGTTCGAGTACCAGCGCAACATCGCCAAGCTGGGCAAGCCGGTCGACCACGGTGAGTGGGCGATGCTGCCGCAGACCATCAACGCGATGAACGTGCCGCTGGAGAACCGCCTGGTGTTCCCGGCCGCGATCCTGCAGCCGCCGTTCTTCGATGGAGCCGCCGATGATGCGGTGAACTACGGTGCGATCGGTGCAGTGATCGGCCATGAGATCAGCCACGGGTTCGACAATGCCGGCGCGCTGTTCGACGAGACCGGCAAGCTGCACAACTGGTGGACCGCCGAGGACCTGAAGCAGTTCAACGCCGCCGGCGACGCGCTCGCGGCCCAGTTCAGCAGTTACGAGCCGTTCCCCGGCGTGCACGTCAACGGCAAGCTGACGCTGGGCGAGAACATCGCCGACGTCGCCGGTCTGGGAACGGCGTACGACGCCTACCAGCTGTCGCTGCAGGGCAAGCCGGGCCAGACCCTGGAAGGCTTCACCCCGGACCAGCGCTTCTTCCTCGGCTTCGCCCAGGCATGGCGCAGCAAGAGCCGCGAGCAGGCGCTGCGCAATTCGCTGCTGACCGACGTGCACGCGCCGGGCCAGTTCCG
The DNA here is from genome assembly GCF_039674705.1 of Stenotrophomonas sp. TWI169. Taxonomy (NCBI): domain Bacteria; kingdom Pseudomonadati; phylum Pseudomonadota; class Gammaproteobacteria; order Lysobacterales; family Lysobacteraceae; genus Stenotrophomonas; species Stenotrophomonas sp. TWI169. Next base: position 179,515 of record NZ_JBDJOB010000002.1, read on the forward strand.
CGCGCTCACCGTGCGCAACATCGACGCCTGGTACCCGGCGTTCGAGGTGAAGGAGGGCCAGAAGCTGCACCTGGCCCCCGACAAGCGGGTCAAAGTCTGGTGAGATGAGGGAAACGGGCGCCGCGAGGCGCCCGTTTTCATCCGCACCGGGCCTGGCAGGCTGCGCGGTCGGTGCCGATTCAGGCCGAAGACGAGGCCGATTGCCGGGATCCCTGCTCATCCCCGGTTTCATGTGCGCCCGCAGCACGTTTCACCCTGCGACATCCTGTCGCAGGGTGCGGGCACTGTGCTGCATCGCACAAAACTTCACCCGGCCGGATAAGACCCTTACGCCGCTTGGCGTTCCGCCCATTGCACCGCTCGCTGGAAGTGCTAGAACTGAACCCGCCACACCGTCCAACGCTGATCGACGCACGTTCCACAAGGAGCCAGCCATGATTGCTTTGTTCAAGGGTTTGGGAATTCTGCTTCGCGACAACGAGCTCTACAGCAGCCCGTTCGACAAACAGGTCGCGCACTGGCGCAATCTCAGCGAGCAGCAGATCCGCGATGAAGTGGCGGTGCTGGCCCAGGCCAAGTGCCAGTGGCTGATCGCCTCCATCATCGGCTGGCAGGCGGCGTCGCTGGTGATTCTGGGCCTGATCGCCAACTACCTGTGGCGTGACGACTTCCATATCACCTTCACCCGCGTGGTGATCGTGTTCGGCTCATGGGTCTCGATCCTGTTCGTGATCTGGTTCATGGCCAACATGTTCGACCAGCAGGCCGGGTTCGAGCGCTGGATGAAAGCCTTCAACAGCCGGGCCCGCATCAGTTCCAAGGCCGACAGCGTCGAGCATGTGGCCGAGGCGCTGGACCTGGCCGAGCACTACCCGGAAGTGCTGGACTACAAGCAGGCGGTCACCGCCAGGCGCGAGCTGCGCCATGAGGACATCCGCATCATGACCGAGATCGGACGGATGAAGCAGCACTCCGAACTGGTCGGGCGGCTGAACCATGTAGGCGAAACCGAACACCATCACGAACTGACGCTGCAGCCTGCCTACTGACCCTTGCGGAAAACGGGGGGGTCCACAATGCCACCGTGATCACTCACGGTGGCATTGTTCTATCGGGTCCTGGCTGACGCATTGGTGGAAGCCCTCGGGCAGGCCTCGCATGGTTTCGGTTTGGCCTACGGCCACCGAAAAACGCCGCAGGGGCGGCGTGGCGCAGGTGGCCTCGGTGCTGCAGGCCGGATCCAGCACGAGATAGTGGCACCTGCCACTGCTGCTGGCGATGCATTGGAACCGCGCCTGACCATCGACGACGGTGCCCTTGCTGTACAGCGTGTCCACGCCGTTGGCGCGCGCGCGGGTAATCGAGGAATTACTGGATTTTTCGCAGCCGGCCAGTGCCAGCAGCACAGCACACACAAGCAGCAGACGGGGCATGGTCATTCCTCGGGGCAGATGCAACGTCGCGGCTACATGCCGCGGAACAGGCTCATGAAGGGCTGGCTGACCACCAGCGTTTCCGGCCGCTGGCGCAGGCGCAGCACACCGCGCCCGGTATCGTCGCGGCTGACCGCAGCGACCGATTTCATGTTGACGATGGTCGAGCGGTGGATCTGGCGGAAGTGCTGCGGATCGAGCAATTCCAGCAGTTCGCGCAGCGGGGTGCGCAGCAGGCTCTCGCCGGCGGCGGTGATCACGGTGGTGTACTTGTTGTCCGCGCGGAAGTAGACCACGTCCTCCAGCATGATCAGCTGGGTCTCGCGGCCATTGCTGGCGGTGATCCACGCCAGCGGCGGGCGGTCATCGTTCTGTCCCGGTCCCAGACGCTGCAGCAGGCGTTCCAGCACCGCATCATCGTGGCGCGTGGAGGGCAACCGCGCCAGGATGCGCTCGCGCGTGGCCAGCAGGCGCTCATCGCTGACCGGCTTGAGCAGGTAGTCCATCGCACCCTGTTCGAAGGCATCGATGGCGTACTGGTCGTAGGCGGTGACGAACACCACCTGCGTGCGCGGGCTGAGCTCGGACAATGCACGCGCGACCTCGATGCCGGTGATGCCCGGCATGCGGATGTCGAGGAACGCGATGTCCGGCTGCTTCTCGGCCAGCTGCTCCAGTGCACTGGCGCCGTCTTCGCACTCGGCCACCAGCTTCAGCTCCGGCCACAGCCGGCGCAGCTGGTCCACCAGCGACTGCCGCAGCAGTTCCTCGTCCTCGGCAATCAGGGCTTCAAGCGGCATGGCTGCGCTCCTTGCTGGATGGCGGCAATGTCATGGTCGCAGCAACGCCGCTGGGGAAATTGGCGACGATCGCTACGCCGGACTGCTCGCCGCAGGTCAGGCGCAGCCGCTCGCGCAGGTTCTTCAGGCCGATGCCGGTGCCACTGGTGGTGCCTTGGCTGAAGCCGAGCCCATCATCGGCCACGGTCACCGTCACGTGGTCGTCGAAGCCGCGCGCCAGGATCCAGATCGTTCCACCTCCGGGCTTGGGCTCCAGGCCGTGCTTGATCGCGTTCTCGACCAGCGTCTGCAGCGCCATCGCCGGCAGCTTCACCGCATGCAGTTCCGGCGGCACCTGCACCTCCACCGCGAGCCTTGCGCCCATGCGGATCCGCAGGATCTCCAGGTACGCGCGGGTACGCTCCAGCTCCACGCCGAGGGTCGACATCGATTCGTCCACCTGCGGCAACGAACTGCGCAGGTACTGGATCAGGTGCCCCAGCATCTGCTCGGCCCGCGCCGGATCGGTGCGGGTCAGCACTTGGGCATTGGCCAGCGTGTTGTACAGGAAGTGCGGCTCGACCTGCGCGTGCAGCAGGTTCAGGCGCGCCACCGACAGCTCCTTTTCCACCTGGGTCTGCTCCGCGGCGGCCTGCTCGGTGCGGCGCTGGTCGGCCACCCGACGGCTGATCGCACGGGTGACCGCTTCGGCATTCTCGTAGTTGCTGCCTTCGTCCAGCGCCAGCAGATCGGCCCACCAGCCCGCATCGGGCTCGAACAGCAGGGTGACGGTACTGGTGCCCTGCCCGGGCGTGACCGTGGCCAGCACACCGTTGCGCTTGATCGCCAGCCGCGCGGGCAGGTTCCAGCGCGAGGGCTGGCGGCCGTTCCAGGGGTCGACGCGGCGCACGTAGGCGCGCACCTGCAGGCTGCCGGCCGCGCTTTCCACGTCCTCCACCCGGGGCAGCTCGGCCACGGCCGCCTCGACCACGGCAAAGGCCTGGCCGGCATCCATCGGCAGTTCCACCTGCCGACGCTGGCGCCCGGACAGCGTGCTCGCGTCCAGGCGCCCGGCCACCAGCCAGACCCGGCGCACATGGCTGATCGCACTGCCCAGCGCGGTAATCATCAGGAACATCGCCAGCAGGCCGAAGATCCAGCCCGGGCCATCGTTCATGCCGCTGAAGATGCCGCTCCAGACCATGCCGGCCACGACCAGCGCCGCGGCCCAGGCCAACAGATGACGGAAAATGAGAGTGAGGCTGGCGAACACGGCGGCGCCTTGGTGAAAGGGGTAAGCCGAGCATAGGGCGGCCTGCCGGGCAGACAAGCGGCCTGCGACGAAGTGCGGGAAAGCCGCGATGGAACCCCTCACGGAAACGCCGGGCGTGGCCCGGCGCTACCGGGGGGGGGCGGGGCAGCGCCCCGCCTTCCCTTACTTCCGCTGCCCCGCGCTTTCGTCACGCACGGCGCGGAACGATTCGTCCTTGCTCCAGTTCGGCCAGCTGCGCGAGTTCGCCAGCTGGTTGCCCAGGGTGTACAGCACCTCCAGGTCGCGGGCGGCGCCGGCGAACACCCAGTCCGGCTGCCACTCGTCGCCCTGCTGGTGGTAGCGCTTGGCGGTGTAGTCCTCCGACGCCTTCCTGCCAGCAGCCACGCCCCCGTCCACCCAGTCCTGTCCGGCCGACCAGGACAGCGCCGGCACGCCGCGCTTGGCGAACGGGAAATGGTCAGAGCGGAAGAACAGGCCCGCTTCCGGCTTCGGATCGGGCGTATAGCGGATGTCCCAGCCCTTGGCCACCTCTTTCAGCTGGTCCAGCAGCTCGAAGCGCGCGGCACCGTAGATGCCGAAGTCGCGCGAGGGGCCGAACGGCGCCATGCCATCCATGTTGATCACCGCCACGGTCTTCTCCAGCGGATACAACGGGTGGGTCGCGTAGTACTCCGAACCCAGCAGGCCCTTTTCTTCGGCGGTGACCGCCAGGAACAGCAGCGAGCGCTGCGGCTGCTTGCCCTTGGCGAAGCCACGGGCCAGTTCGAGCAGCGAAGCGGTGCCACTGGCATTGTCCAGCGCACCGTTGAAGATGCGGTCGCCGCGGGCATCGGGCTCGCCCACGCCGATGTGGTCCCAGTGGGCGCTGTAGATCACGGTCTCGTCCGGGTGGCTGCTGCCTTCCAGCCGCGCCGCCACGTTGTGCGAGGTGATCACCTCGGTCTTCACCGCATACTTCGCATCCAGGCTGGCGCCGGTCAGCGTGATCGGCGTGAAGTCGCGCTGCTGCGCCTTTTTCTTCAGTGCCTCGAAATCCTGGCCGGCCGCGCGGAACAGGTCCACGGCCAGGTCGCGCTGGATCCAGCCTTCCAGCAGAGGGTGACTGTCGGCCGGGTTGTCGCGCACCACATCGAACATGGTGTTGGTGTTGGAGCCGGCGACCGTGGCCCAGCCGTACGAGGCCGGTGCGGTCTCATGCACGATCAGCACGCCCAGCGCGCCCTGGCGTGCGCCTTCCTCGTACTTGTAGGGCCAGCGGCCGTACCAGGTCATGCCCTTGCCGTCGAAGTCGCCCTTGCCGGTCTCGAAGTCCGGGTCGTTGATCAGCACGACCGCGATCTTGCCCTTCAGGTCCACGCCCTTGAAGTCGTCCCAGTTGCGCTCCGGTGCCTTCACGCCGTAGCCGAGGAAGACCAGCGGCGCCTTGCTGATGTCCACCGTGCTGGCGCCGTTCATGGCCGCGCGCACGGCGATCTGCTTGCCCTGCTCCAGCGCGATGGTCCTGTCGCCCTGATGCAGGGCCAGCTGCGGCGTACCCACGATGTCGCCCTTGCGCAGCGGCACGGCCTGGGTCCACAGGCGCTTGCCATCCTTCAGGTCGCCACCCGGCTGCAGCCCGGCGTCGGCAAACTGCTTGCTCAGGTAGGCGATCGTCTTCGCTTCGCCTGCCGTGGCCGGCGAACGGCCCTCATAGGCGTCCGAGGCCAGCTCCTTCACGTCGGCGGAAATCCGCGCGCCATCGAATTTCGGCGTGGCCGCCATCAGTGCGCCCGACACCGACAGGGCCAGCACGCCCAGTGCTACTCGCTTCATTGCTCTCTCCAGCAGGGAAATCCCAGCCGAGTGTACAAAAGGGGCCCGAGGGATTTAAGGCGCTTTTGGCACTGTCGGATGGGCCCGCGCCAGCAGGTGATCGCGTTCGCGCACGTTGTCGGTGAGCGCGGCAGCGGCCTGGAACGCCTGCCGGGCGTCTTCGACCCGACCCAGGTGCTGCAGCACTTCACCACGGACGACCTGCAACGGTGCGTAGTCACGCAGACGCTCATCGGAGAGCAGCGGCTGCAGATGCGCCCAGGCAGCGAACGCGCCCTCACTGCGCAGGATGGCTACCACCCGGTTCAGCGCCACCACAGGCGAAGGCTGGATCTGCAGCAGCCGCGAATACAGCCCGGCGATGCGTGCCCAATCGGTCTGGTCGGCCTGGCGCGCCGTTGCATGGCACTCGGCAATGCAGGCCTGCAGCACGTAGGGATCGTCGCTACCGCCGGCCGACAGCGCGCGGGCCAGCGCCTGCCGCCCGCGTTCGATCTGCAGCCAGTCCCAGCGTGCGCGGTTCTGCTGGTCCAGCAGCACCGGCCGGCCCTGCGCATCCACCCGCGCCGCGGCGCGCGACGCCTGCAGTTCCATCAGTGCCAGCAGTCCCAGCACGGCGGCGGCCGGCATGCGGTGGGCGAGAATGCGCACCAGGCGAAGCGCCTCCTCGCACAGCGCTGGTCGCATCCAGTCATCGCCGCCACTGGCGGCGTAGCCTTCGTTGAACACCAGGTAGATCGCTTCCAGCACGGAGGCCAGGCGCGCGGGCAACGCCTCGGCACGCGGCACTTCATAGGGCACCTGCTTCTGCGCGAGCGTGCGCTTGGCGCGCACCACGCGCTGGGCGATGGTCGGTTCCGGCTGCAGGAACGCGCGCGCGATCTCGCTCGTGGTCAGCCCGCCGAGCAGGCGCAGGGTCAGCGCCACGCGCGCGTCCGCGGGCAGTACCGGATGGCACGCCACGAACATCAGGCGCAGCAGATCGTCGCCAAGATCGTCTTCCAGCGCGGTGCTGTCGTCCGGTGCCGGCAGCGCGGCCGGATGCAGTGCCTCGCCCCACTGCGCATGCTGCTGCGCCACCCGCTGGTGCTGGCGCAGTACATCGATGGCCCGGTTGCGCGCAGTGGTCATCAGCCAGGCTCCAGGATTGTCCGGGATGCCCTGCTCCGGCCAACGCTCCAGCGCGGCCAGCCAGGTGTCCTGGGCCAGTTCCTCGGCACGGCCGACATCACCGCCGAGCAGCCGCGCCAGGCGCGCGATCAACACTGGCGATTCCATCCGCCAGAGAGTCTCCAGGCGCTGGGTCAGGGCGGGCTCGTGCATGCGCCGATCACAGCATGCACGATCCCGCCGCACAAGCACCGGCAGTCACGCTTCGACGATGGGCCTGAAACCGCCCCAGAACATCCGCCGGGTATCGAACGGCATGTCCTTCGGGCCGATGCCGGCCAGGCGCGGATCGGCCATCACCTTCGCGTTGATGCGGTCACGTGCCGCACGCGATCGGAACACCACGAAGGCCACGATCACGGTCTCGCCCGGCTTGGCCTTCACCGCACGCGGGAACGAGGTCGACGTGCCGGGTTCCACGTCGTCGGCCACGCATTCCATGTACTGAAGCGCACCGTGATCCTTCCACACCGCACCGGCCTTGCGGGCAAGGCGGCGGTAGGCCGCGACCTTGTCCTCGGGGCACGGCAGCACATAGGCATCGACGTAAGCCATGAGCGTTCTCCTGTCGTCGGGCGTGGCCGCTCAGCCCGGCTCGCCGTCCATGTGGGCGATTTCCCAGAGATGTCCGTCCAGGTCCTGGAAGCCACGCTGGTACATGAAACCATAGTCGCGCGCCGGCTGCGGTTCAGTGGCACCGGCGGCAAGTGCCTTGTCCACCATCACGTCCACTGCGTTGCGGCTGTCGGCGGACAGGCAGGTGATCACCTCGGTCTGCGCCTGCGCGTCGGCGATCGCCTTGGTGGTGAACTGCTGGAAGAACGGCTTGACCAGCAGCATCACGAAGATGCTGTCGCTGACCACCATGCAGGCCGCGTTCTCATCGGTGAACGCCGGGTTGAAGCGGTAGCCCAGTGCGGCGAAGAAGGCCTTGGACTTGTCCAGATCCTGCACGGGCAGGTTGACGAAGATCATCTGCGGTTGCGGTGTGCTCATTGCTCAGGTTCCCTGGGAAATGGAAAGAAGGCGGGCGATCAGGGCTGCTTCATGCAGTTGACCATCCACGGCTTGCCGTAGCGATCGGTCAACATGCCCCAGCGGTGCGCCCAGAACGTCTCGGCGATCGGCATCTGCACCTGGCCCCCATCGGCCAGCGCGGCGAACACGCGCTCGGCCTCCTCGATGCTGTCGACATCGACATTGATGGTGGTCGAGCCGCCTTCGCCGGCACCGGGGCCGTCGGCGGCCATCAGGATGGCACTGCCGATTTCCAGCTGGCTGTGGGCCACGTGGTCAAGGGTGTCGGCCGGCATCTCGTTGCACCCCGGCGAGCCGTCGGAGGGGGGCATGTCGCGGTACTTCATTTCCGAGGTGACCTGGCCACCCAGGGCCTTGGCGTAGAAGGCCATCGCCTCGTGGGCCTGGCCGCTGAAGCCAAGGAAGGGAATCAGTTTCATCGGGGTGCTCCGTTCGGTTGAAGATGTCGAGTGTTCGCGGCGTGGCGGGGCTCAGCCTTCGAGCTGCTCGCGCAGACGCTGTTCCTGCTGCTGTAATTCGGGGGTGAAGGCTTCGCCGAAGTCTTCGGCGGAGATCAGCGGGCGCACCTCGAGCGTGCCACCACTGCCAAAGGGGGCGCGGCTGGCCCATTCCACGGCCTCGTCGAGCGAGCGGACGTTCCACAGCCAGAAGCCCGCGATCTGGTCGGCGACGGGCGCGAACGGGCCGCTCTCGACCTGCGGTCCGCCGCCGCCGAAGTGAATGCGGCGGCCACGCGCGGTGGCATGCAGGCCTTCACCGGCCAGCATGATGCCGGCGGCAACCAGCTGTTCGTTGTAGGCGCCCATGGCCGTCAGCTCCTGCTCGCTGGGCAGGCGTCCAGCTTCGGAATCGGCGTTGGCTTTGACGATCACCATGACTTTCATGTGGGTCTCCCGTGGGACGCAGGTGCGCGCCCTTCACTGTTACAACGAACGAGGGGACGGGGAATCGACAAATTCTCAAAGTTTTTTTTGGGGGGACCGGGGACCGGTCTCCCGCGCTGCAACATGCCCCGGCGCAAACCTGCGCGATCATGCAGGTCCGCCCCGCCCCGCCAGGATCGCGCCATGCAGCAGTACCTGCTTCTGATCTACATCGAACCTGCCTTGCTGCAGGCCCTGCCGACCGAGGCGTTCAACACCTTGATGCGCGACTGCCTGGCCCACGCCGACAGGCTGCAGGCCGAAGGCACGCTGCTGCTGGCGCAGAAGCTTCAGCCGGTGGATACCGCGCAGACCCTGCGTGTCCGCGATGGCCACAGCCGGGTGCTGGATGGCCCGTTCGCCGAAACCCGCGAGCTGCTGGCCGGCTTCAATCTCATTGTCGCGCGCGACCGTGACGAGGCGATGCGCATCGCGCGCGAGTTCCCGTGGGCACGGTTCGGCAGCATCGAAGTGCGCCCGCTGGAGGACATGGACGCCGAGCGTGAGCGCTGCGGCGCCCCGCCCGCTATGGCAGCAGCCGTACTCTGACCTCGCGCTTGCCGATGCCCTCGTTGCCGCTGTAGTCGCGCACGCTGGCACGCACGATGTAGTCCCCCGGCGGCAGGGCTGCCGGCTGCCAGCGACCGGTCTCCATCAGGCCATCGCGCACGGTGTTGGTGACCAGGTAGCGGAAACGGGTGACGGCGCTGCCGTGCACCGTGATGCCGCTGTCCGGTGCGTAGGCAACCTTTACGGCGGCATTCTGCGGCGGCATGCGGTTGAACACGATGTTCCAGCGCGGCTGCTCGTAGCCCTGCAGCGGCCGACCGGCCGCATCCAGGATCTGGTAGCCCACCTGGTACGCGCCCAGCCTGCGCCGGGCCAGGTTGTTGTCGACCTGGTCCCAGGCCTCGACCACGATCTGCACGCCCCGTCCCTGCCGCGCGACCATCACGCTGCCGTCGCTCCCCGCCGTCATCGGTTGGTCGTTGGCGTCCAGCAGCGCCACATCGGTGATGCGCGGCGCGAAGTGATCGGCGAAGTTGCGGAACCCCAGCGCGACCGCGTTGGTTTCAAAGCCGCTGGTGCCCACCGCCAGATGCACGTGCGCCTGGCTGTTGATGCTGCCCAGGCGATCGCCCACGTGGATGCGCGTGCCCCGGCGCACGCGGATGCGTTCCAGCGCGCCCTGGTCGTCATACAGCGCCTGCCAGCGCGCGTCGAACGGTTCCCCGCGCGGCGTGCGGCCCACCCGCATGTGGATGTACTTCAGCCGGTCCACCGCCAGCCCTTCGCCCTGCCCGCCCAGGCTCCAGCTGGCCACCGGGCTGCTGATCTTGCCCTCGGCAATGGCCAGCACGGTCTGGCCGACATCGCCGCGCACATCGAAGCCGCCGTGCAGATGGTGCCGGCTCTCACCCCTGAAATTGCCCCGCACCTCACCCAGCGTGCCGACCACTTCGTGCCAGCCCTCCTGCGGTGCCAGCGGCCAGCGCCCGGCCGTGTCCGGCAGCGCTGCATCAGCGGCGGGTCCAACCAGCGCAGGGGCCGGAAGCTCGCCCACCGGCAGCGGCCGCAGCCGATGCAGCCGGTATCCGGCCGCGTCGGCCACCAGCAGGCTGCCATCCGCATCCAGCGCCAGGCCGCTGGGGCGCGCCAGCCGCGGCAGTCGGTCATTGCCCACCAGTGCGATCTGGTGGCCCTGTGCGGTGACCTGCACCACGCGTCCCTCAAGGTCGCCCACGTACAGCACGCCATCATGGGTCGCGGCCAGCGACAGCGGCCCGTTGATGACCCCGCCACTGCCGACCCACGTTCTGACCGTGCCATCGGCACCGACACGACGCACCGCGTTGTTGAACAGATCCGCCACCAGCAGGACCCCGTGCGCGTCGAAGGCCAACGCCACCGGTGTATCGAACCGCGCCTCGCCTCCTGCCGCGTCGATGAAACCAGGCCGATCGCCCCCGGCGAGGGTGCGCACACTGCCGTCGGTGCCGATCACCCGGATCCGGTCGTTCCAGGTATCGGCCACGTAGATCTGCCCCTGCGCATCCACCGCAATACCCATCGGCGCATCGAAACGTGCCTGCGCGCCGGGACCGTCGGCGTATCCCTGCTCGCCGCCGGCCAGCGTGGTCACCTGGCCATCGACGCCAATGCGGCGGATCGCATGGTTGCCGGTGTCGGCCACGTACAGATTGCCCTGTGCATCGGCGGCGATGCCGGACGGCGTGTGGAAGCGTGCCTGTAGTGCCGGGCCATCGACGCGACCTTCGCCCTGCCCGGCCACGGTCTCGACGCGGCCATCGGGCAGGCGGCGGCGGATGCGGTTGTTGTCGCCGCCATCGGTGAAGTAGACGCTGCCATCGGCCAGCCGCAGCAGCGCGTAGGGATCGGCGAAGCGCGCCTGCGCGGAGGCGCCATCCCGATCGCCCGGATGGCCATCACCGGCCAGCAGTTCGATCTGCGCGGTCCATGCCAGCGGCGTCGGCGCCGGTCCCGCAGGTGTCTCGGGGTGGGGTTCGTCCGGCAGCCAGAAGGTCGCCGCCAATGCACCGGCGGTTGCCACCGCAACCGCCGCCATCCAGTATCGCCGCGCCATCGTGTTCCATCATTCAACGGGGAGCGACGAACTTAGCCAGTAGTTCCACCAATGCCAACCCGCATCGGCCTCAGCCGCACGCTCGGGTGCTGTTGCAGCGCGCACTTTTATTTCGTCAGGCCAGGCATCGCTGTGCTTCAGCGGCCCTACCCTGCGCTCGCACAGCGCAGCCTGGTTGGCCGGCTCCAGCGCGGTGTCGAGCAGCAGCGCGTCCGCGAACAGCTTCCAGTCGCCATCCTGCATGTAGGACGCTACCGCATGGGGATGCGATCTCAGCGCGGGCTGCGGAAACGCGACGGCCCACACCTGCTTTCGCCCGTGCGATTCGCTGCTGCGCAGGTAGCGCCGTACCGCTGCGCAGGAATAGCGGATGTGGGTGGCCATGCAGGTGTTGCCCGCCATCCTGCACGACCCCAGCCGGCGGCCCTTGCCGGTGGCGAAATCGTGCCGGCTCAGGCCCAGGATCAACCGGTCGGGGATCGTGCCGAAGGTCTGCTCCAGGCGCGGATGATGGTAGTTGGCCATCGCCGTCGGCGGCTGCGCCGGCACCAGCATGGCCATGCGCAGGTTGCGCAGCGGCGGGAATCCATAGCCATCCAGACCGGCAGCGCGACGGTAGTAAGCGTCCTGCATGCCGCGCAGCGGCGAAGAGCCGTTGCCCAATGCGTTGTTCATCACGTACGCACCCGAGCTGTGGGTGAACACCCGCAGCGGCATGTCCGTGTTGTCCACACCCGCCAGCACCCTGCGCAGCTCCAGTCCCACGTAGGGCCCGTTGAGCTGGGCGGCCCCCCAGATCAGGAACGCGTTGCCATGCATGCCATCCCAGTACACGCGCACGAATGACAACGTCTGCCCGCTGGCCGCCCCGCGCTCGCGGAAATCACGCTCCACCCGTTCGTACCAGGCGGCCGCCTCGCGGTAGTCGTTGTTGTAGCCGTGCACCAGCAGCACCACCACACGGCCGTCCTCCGCAGCACGATCCAGCTGCTGCGAGGCGCGCGCACGCAGCACCTGCTGGATCTGCTGCCAGGTGTCAGTGAAGGCGGCGTCGGGCGTCACCCCGGTATCGGCAAGCAGGCTGCGCCACGCCGCTGCCGAGGCGGCACCTGGCACTGCCGACTGCTGGTAGAGATGCCGGAGCGTCGCGAACTCCGCCGACGACGGGCGTGCCCCTTCCAGCATCTGCTGCACCGGCACCGCCACGCTGGCTGCGGGGTAGAGACTTCCTTCACGGTCCAGGAACAGCGCGGTTGCGTCCTGTCGTCGTTCGGCATCGCGATACAACACGTTCTTGCTGGCACAGCCATTGCATGCGATCGCGAACAACAATGCCGCGACCACGCTCCTGATAGGCTTCATGCACATCCCCCTGTGGATTCGATGCTGCAGGCCGGATCGTCCCTCGACGCCCGGGCCGGCGCTCCCCGCCCACCCGTGCAGCGCCATCCTGCCGCGGCCGAGGGGCGCCCACAATCACCGTCCGACGAGTGGCTACTTTGCCGGCACCTCGATGCGGATGCCCATCGCCTCGCGATAGCGCGTGTACAACGCCATCACCTTGTCCACGTAGGCCAGCGTTTCCGCGTAGGGCGGTACGCCCTTGTAGCGGGTCACCGCGCCGATGCCGGCGTTGTACGCGGCCGCGGCAAGCGTGCGGTCGCCGTTGTAGCGGCGCAGCAGCGCGCGCATGTAGCGCGCGCCACCGTCGATCGACTGCTGTGGCGAGAACGGGTCGCTCACCCCGTACTCCAGTGCGGTCTCGGGCATCAGCTGCATCACGCCCTGGGCGCCCTTGCTGGACACCGCCAGCGCGTCGAAGTTGCTTTCTGCGTGGGCGATGGCACGCAGCCAGGCATCATCAACACCGGTCGCCTTCGCTGCCACCCTGAACTGCCGCGCGTGCGGTGCCAGCTGCGGCTTGCCGACCCGGCCCAGGCCCTCATGCGCAGGCTCGCCCGGCGGCGTGGCCACGGTGAATTTCAGGAACACCCGCGAGCCCGGCAGATTGCGGGTGGAATAGACCAGCCGGCCGTCCTGCTCACGTTCGTACAGCACGCCGCTGAACACCCCCATGTTGCCCCACAGGTTCGGGGTCTGGATGGCGTTGTCGTCGATATCTCGCGCGGTGCAGCGCGAACCGGGTTCCGGCGCGGTGGCCAGGCTGACGGTGTTGCCCTGCACGCAGCGGTACACCGTGCGCGCAGCCGCCGTCCCGGCCCACAGGAGGGACAGCAGCATCAGCGCAGCGAGGACGGGGCGGCGGGTCATGGCGGCCGGATCATCCGGCCGCCCCCGCTAACGATGGGTGAATGCGGTGGCGGCCGCGCCCCTAGCGGGCCATCCGGCCGCGCAGCGCGTAGCCCACGCCCAGCAGCACGAACCACGCCGGGCTGGCGATCAGGGCCTGGCGGGTATCGGCCTGCAGGCTCAACAGGACCAGCACGCCCGCGAAGAACACCAGGCACGCCCAGCACATCGCCACGCCACCGGGCATCTTGAAGATCGAGGCCTCGTGGCGCTGCGGGTAACGGCGGCGGTAGACCATGTAAGCCACCAGGATCAGCGACCAGACGAAGATGAAGAGCACCGTCGCCAGCGTCGTCACCAGGGTGAAGGCGGTCACCAGATTCGGGATCAGGTAGATCAGCAGCGTGCCGCCCAGCAGGCACAGGCAGGAGAACAGCAGCCCGCGGGCCGGCACCGCCGCGCGCGACAGTTTCGACAGGCCGCGCGGCGCGTGGCCTTCTTCCGCCAGGCCATACAGCATGCGGCTGGTGGAGAAGATGCCGCTGTTGGCCGAGGACGTTGCCGAGGTCAGCACCACGAAATTGATCAGGCTGGCGGCGGCAGGGATCCCGGCCAATACGAACAGCTGCACGAACGGGCTCTTGTCCGGCACCACCTGCCGCCACGGCGTCACTGCCATGATCGCCACCAGCGCAAGCACGTAGAAGATGATGATGCGCACCGGGATCGAGTTGATCGCCTTGGGCAGGTTGCGCTCCGGGTCGGCGGTTTCAGCGGCGGTGGTTCCCACCAGCTCGATGCCGACGAAGGCGAACACCGCGATCTGGAAACCGGCAAAGAAGCCGACCAGTCCCATCGGGAACATGCCACCGTCGTTCCACAGGTTGGCCAGCGAGGCGGTGTGCCCGCTGGGCGAGGTGAAGCCCCACGCCACCAGGCCGGCGCCGGTGATGATCAGCGCGCAGATCGCCACGATCTTGATCAGCGCGAACCAGAACTCCATCTCACCGAACAGCTTCACTGTCACCAGATTCAGCCCCAGCAGCAACAGCACGCACATCAGTGCCGGAATCCACGCATCCAGGCCGGGGAACCAGAACTGTGCGTACGCAGCGATGGCGATGACATCGGCGATGGCGGTGACGATCCAGCAGAACCAGTAGGTCCATCCACAGAAGAAGCCGGCCCAGGGCCCGAGCAGATCGGTGGAAAAATCGATGAAGGATTTGTACTGCAGGTTGGACAGCAGCAGTTCGCCCATCGCGCGCATGACGAAGAACAGCATCGCGCCGATGATCAGGTAGACGAACACGATGGACGGCCCGGCCAGGCTGATGGTCTTGCCCGATCCCATGAACAGACCGGTGCCGATGGCACCGCCGATGGCAATCAGCTGAAGGTGGCGGTTGGACAGGCTGCGGCGCAGATGTTCGGGGGGCTGGGCAGGGTCGGTCATGGCGCGGAATCGGCGGGCGAAGCGTCCGACGGTAGTCCTCCCGGGCCGGTTGCGCCAGCTGGGGACGGGCTGAATCCGGCAAAGTTGGCCGCTTTCACCACAATGTGACCGAATACCTGATTCGTCCCATTCCGCCCGGCGCGGCGGCATGCTCAGATAGCCGCATCTGCCCAAGGATCGGCCCGACCATGCGCCCTGCCCTGCCTGCCTTGCTGGAGCCCCGGACGTGAGCCGACTGCGGATCATCATCGGGGGAACCGCGCTGGCGCTGCTGGCGGCGGCCATTCCCATCGCCGTCATGGCCTACGCCACGTGGGACCGCGCCGTCAGCGTGGAGCAGCAGCGCCTGCATGACATCGCCGAACGCACCCTGCGGCGTGCGGACCTGTCCTACCAGGAAGCACTGGCCGCACTGAAATCAGCCGAGGCCACCGCACTCCCCGCCTGCAGCCCGGAGCACATCCGGCGCATGCAGACGCTGGTGATGACCACCCCTTCGGCCGATCAGCTGGGCTATTTCGAAGGCGGCAAACTGCGGTGCACCTCATGGGGGCCGTTCCTGTCCGACGTGAACCAGCCCAGGCCGGACCACGTCACCAGCGACGGCGCCGGCATCGCGGTCGATGTGCGTCCCGAGACCAGCGGCCGCCGCAAGGTGCTGTCGATCCTGTATGGCTCCTACGACGTACTGGTCGATCCCCGCCGCTTCGTCGATGTCATCGTTGATCCGAACGTGCGGCTGGCCCTGGCCAGCCCCGACGGCCGCCTGCTGGCCCGGCAGAACGACATGGATCCGGCGCTGCTGCAGAGCCTGCTGCGCGATCCCGGCATTGGTCTGGACCAGAACACGCTGTACGCCACCGCTCGCAATGAAGAATGGCTGGCCATCGCCACCACCCCGCGGACCGCGCTCACCGCCAGCTTCCGCCAGCAGGCGTGGCTGTTCGTGCCGCTGGGCGTGCTGCTGGCCGCCGCCGGTGCCGGCCTGGTGATCTGGTTGTCGCGCCGCCGGCTGTCGCTGCGGGGTGAACTGGCCACCGCCATCCGCCGTCGCGAGCTGTACCTGCATTACCAGCCGATCATCGAACTGGACACCGGCATCTGCGTGGGCGCCGAAGCGCTGGTGCGCTGGCAGCGTCCGGACGGCACCCAGGTGCGTCCGGACCTGTTCATTCCGCTGGCCGAAGAGGCCGGCATGATCGGCGATGTCACCGATCTGGTGATCGAGAACGTGGTGCGCGACCTGCGCGAACTGCTGGTCGGCGATCGCAGCGCGCACGTGGCGATCAACCTTGCGGCCGAAGACATCAGCAGCGGCCGCGCGTTGAAGATGATCGCCAAGCACATGACCGGCAGCGGCATCCTGCCGCAGCAGATCTGGATGGAGGCCACCGAGCGCGGCTTCCTCGACCTGGACCGCGCCCGCACGATGCTGGCCGCGGCACGCCGCGCCGGGCACAGCGTCGCCATCGACGATTTCGGCGTGGGCTATTCCAGCCTGCAGTACCTGGCACAGCTGCCACTGGATGCGCTGAAGATCGACAAGTCCTTCGTCGATGCGATCGGCACCGACAGTGCCACCAGCCCGGTCACCCCGCACATCATCGGCATGGCGCGCGAGCTGGGCCTGTGGGTCGTGGCCGAAGGCGTGGAGACAGAAGCGCAGCTGGCCTATCTGCACGGTCAGAAGGTGCAGTTCGGGCAGGGCTGGCTGTTCTCCCGGCCGCTGCCACGCGACGAATTCGTGGCGTTCCACCACAAGCGGCAGCAGCGCTACGGCGCAGCGCGCGAACAGATGCAGAACCCGCGCAGCGTACCGATCGAACAGGAGCCACTGCCGTAAGCGTTACGCCCAGGCCTTCGGGCGTGCGATCAGCCACACCGCACTTGCCGCCAGCAACAGCAGCGGCAGCCAGCCCAGATGGCGCGCGTCGCCGGACTGCAGCACCAGGCCACCGGCCACGCCGCCGGCCGCAATGGCCAGGTTCCAGCCGGTCACCAGCATCGACTGCGCAAGGTCGGCCGCCGCGCCGGCGCGCCGCGCCAGTGCCGTCTGGAACAGGGTCGGCACCGCACCGAACGCCATGCCCCACACGATCGTCGCCAGCAGCAGTGCGGTCGCGCTCACCGGCCACAACAGCAGCGCCATGACGGCGGCGATGAAGCCCAGCACCGTGCTCCAGACCAGCGCATGCAGGTGGCGGTCCACACCCCAGCCAGCGATCGCGATACCGACAAGGGCCGCCATGCCGAACGCCAGCAGCAGGCGGTCCAGCCAGGCCCCCGCACCGGCCTGCAAGGCCAGGGGCTCGATGTAGGTGTACAGCACGTTGTGCGCGAGTACGTACAGCGCCATCACCAGCAAGGTGCTGCGCACGCCCGGCATGCGCCATACCGCAGCCAGCGACACACGCCGTCCGGAGCCGGCTGCGGGCAGGGCCGGCAGGGCCCAGCGCGCATAGACCAGCAGCAGCACCGCCAGCACGCTCATCAGGGCGAACGCCCAGCGCCACCCGATCTGCTGGCCCAGCAGGGTACCGGCTGGCACGCCCAGTGACAGGGCCAACGGCGATCCGATCATCGCCACCGCGATGGCGCGTCCCTGCAGCTCAGGCACCACCATGCGCGCGGCGTAACCTGCCACCAGCGACCACAGCAGGCCGCCACTGACGCCGGCCAGGAAGCGCGCCGCCAGAATCAGCGCGTAGCTGCTGCTCAACGCGGTCAGCGTATTGACCAGCACGAAGCCGGCGATCGCGGCCAGCAACAGGGGACGACGCGGCAAACGCTGGGTCAGCGCGGTCATCGGCAGCGCCGCCAGTACCGAACCCAGCGCGTACACGCTGACCAGCTGACCCACCGCCGCATCGCTCACACCCAGGCTGGCGCCCATCGGCCGCAGCACCCCGGCCGGCAGTGCTTCCGTCAGCAGGGTGATGAAGGCACCGCCGGCCAGCGCCAGCAGGCCGGCCCAGGGCAGGCGCGAGGCCGCACCCGCGGGGGCTGCCGCATCGATCGCGTGGCCACTCATCGTGCAGCCTCCAGATCGGCGTAGATCGCATCGCGCAGTTCATCCACGAATGCACCGTCCATGCCCTCGTACAGCGTATTGGTCAGCGCCACCACGCTCAGGCCCCGTGCCGGGTCGACGAACCAGCTGTGGCCGTACGCACCGCCCCAGCGCCAGCTGCCTGGCGCCTGCGGCGTTGCGCCGGCAACCGCATCGCGCAGCACGGCAAATCCCAGGCCGAAGCCCCAGCCTGCCGGCTCCGGCGGCCCCGCCTCACCCACCTGCGGCGTGCCCATCTGCGCCAGCAGCGGGGCCGGCAGCAGCGCAGGCGCCTGCCCGTCGCGCAGCGCCTCGAGCACTGTCATCAGATCGTCGGCCGTGCCGACCAGGCCCGCGCCGGCCGATGGATAGCGGCTGGCATCGGTGGCCCGGGCCAGGCTGTACTCGATACCGACCGTTTCCGGGAACACCGGCACGACCTCGCCCTCGCGCAGGCGGTGCGGCAGCGGGTCGTCGCTGACATAGGGCGTGGCCAGGCGGCTCGCGTCGCCGGTTGCGAAGGCGGTGTCGCGCAGGCCGAGCGGCGTCGCCAGCAGGCGCTCGAACAACGCCTGCAGGGTCTCGCCCGTTGCGGCTTCGGCCACCGCCCCGGCCACGTCCACGCCCAGCGAATACATCCACTGGCTGCCCGGCGGGAACAGCAGGGGCACCTGTGCGATACGCCGCACGTTGTCGGCCAGCGACAGCGGATTGGCATCCATGCCATCACTGACGCCGGCCCGCGCGTAGGGGCCGTGCGCATCGGCTTCCAGGAAGCGGTAGCCCAGGCCGCTGCTGTGACTGAGCAGCTGGCGCAGGCTGATGGCCGGCGTGCTGCCGTCGGCGAGCGCCGGCCGGAAATCGGGCAGCCAGCGCTGCACCGGCGCATCCAGATCAAGCACGCCCTCGGCGACCAGGCGCAGGATCACCACCGTCAGCAGAGGCTTGCTCACCGATGCCAGGCGGAACAGATGGTCACGGCGCATCGGTTCGCCGCGTTCACGGTCGGCCAGGCCGGTGGCGCTGGCGTGGCGCAGCACCCCGTGCACGCGCACCTGCACGACCGCACCGACCAGCCGGTGAGGGTGCACCTGCTGCAGCAGGCGCTGCACCGACGGCAGGGCGGGTTCAGTCACTGGGGAAAGAGCGGCATTCATGGCGGCAGTCCGTGGGAGGAGAGGCCGCCACCTTAGGCAGCCTGGACGCCGGCAAAAAGCCGGTTGCCGCTCCGCGCATCATGGACCGGGGAGTCCGCAATGGGCATGATGCCCGGAACCGGAAGGCCATCATGCCGCTCCCCTGCCTGCCACGCCCATGTCCGTTCTCGACAATCTCGCCAACCTGCAGACCTTCGTGCACGCCGCCGACACCCGCAGCTTCGTCGAAACCGGCCGCCTGCAGGGCATTTCCGCCTCCGCGGCGGGCAAATGCGTGGCGCGGCTGGAACAGGCTCTGGGCGTACGCCTGTTCCACCGCAGTACGCGCAGCATCACCCTCACCGCAGAGGGCCAGCTGTTCCTGGCCCGTTGCCGGCGCATCCTCGACGAGCGCGATGCCGCGCGTACCGAACTGGCGCAACCGCATGCCACGCCCAGTGGCACCCTGCGCATCAGCCTGCCGCTGGTCGGCGACCTCACCCTGCCGCTGATGGCCGAATTCATGGCGGCGTATCCGGACATCCGCCTCGACCTGGACTTCAGTGACCGCCTGGTGGACGTGATCGAAGAAGGCTTCGACGCAGTGCTGCGCGTGGGTGAGCCCAGCGATTCGCGCATGAACGCGCGTCGGATGGGGGTGTTTCCCCGGCGTGTCGTTGCCTCGCCTGCCTATCTGCAGCGGCGTGGCACGCCCCGCACCCCGGCCGACCTGCTGCAGCACACGCTGCTGCACTACCGCTTCCCCAGCAGCGGCAAGCTGGAGCCATGGCCGATCCACTGGCCCGAAGGCGAACCCGTGCAGGAACTGCCCGTGCACATGGTCGCCAACACCATCGAAGCCCGCGTGGCCCTGGCCCTGCGCGATGTCGGCCTGGCCTTCGTACCCGTGCATTCAGTGCGCGATACGCTGGCCGACGGGCGCCTGGTGACGGTACTGGACGAGTACGTGCACTCCTGCGGCACCTTCCACCTGTTGTGGCCCTCGGGGCGCCACGTACTGCCGAAGCTGCGCGTGTTCATCGACTTCGTCGGCGCGCGCCTGGACACCGTGCCGTAGCCACGCCGCGGCGCGACCATTCAGCCACCGGCGCTATACTGGCCGCTCATTCCTCCTTGAGGCTCGCGACCGATGCGCCATTGATGCCGCCGTCTTCGAACTAGACGGCCCGACGCTTCCCGCCCCTGTGCGCAGGGGAGAACACGGCATCCATGGAGGTCGCATGACCGCACATTTCCTCACGCTCGATCGCGTGTCGTATCGACTGGCCGATGGCCGGTCGCTGTTTTCAGACCTGTCGTTTTCCTTTGAACCGGTCGCCACCGGCCTGGTCGGCGCCAACGGTGCCGGCAAGAGCGTGCTGGCGCGCCTGCTGGCGGGGCAGATCACGCCGGACAGCGGCGACGTGCACCGCAGCGGCAACGTGTTCCTGCTGCCCACGCCCGGCCACCCACCCCGTGGCAGCGTCGGCGAACTGGCCGGCGTCGGCCCGCAGCTGGCCGCACTGGCGCGGATCGAGGCTGGCAGCATCGACGAGGCCGACTTCGCCTGCATTGGCGAGCATTGGGATCTGCGCGAGCGGCTGGCACAGCACTGGCAGGCGCAACAGCTACCGGACAATCTCGATCCTGCGCAGCCGGCGGCCCGCCTCAGCGGTGGCCAGGCGATGCAGGTGGCGCTGTCCGGCGCCTGGGCCAGTGGCGCCGACTGGCTGATTCTGGACGAGCCGAGCAATCACCTCGACGCCCGCCATCGGCAGCAGCTCTACGCGCAGTTGCAGCAGTGGACCGGCGGTCTGCTGGTGATCAGCCACGACCGCGAACTGCTATCGCACATGCAGCAGATCGTCGAGCTGGACGCGCACGGCCTGCGTCGCTACGGCGGACCCTGGCAGCACTATGCCGAGGCACGCGCCGCCGAGCGGGACGCAGCGGACGCACAGCTTGACCACGCACGTGCACAGCACCGGCGGCAGCAACGCAGCGCGCGCGAGCAGCACGAACGCCAACAGCAGCGGCAGGCACGCGGCACGCGCGAGGCGAAGCAGGCCAACCAGGCACCGATCCTGCTCGGCCGGCAGAAGCAGCGCGCAGAAGCCAGCCACGGGCGTGCGCAGCAGATCCAGAACGAGCGCCTGCAGGCCAGTGCCGCGCAGGTGCGCGCCGCTTCATCGGCCGTGCAGGCCATACCCGAGCTGGCCCTGTTTGCAGGCGAGGGCGAACGTGGCAGCACGCGCCTGCTGCAGGCAACTGATCTCGTACTGCCATACGGTTGCAGCCTGCCGTTGCAGCTGGAGATCCGTCGCCGGCAACGCATCGCCGTGATCGGCGACAACGGCAGTGGCAAATCGACCCTGCTGCGTGTGCTGGCCGATCACCTGCCCGCGTGCAGTGGCGCCGTGCAGCGCCTCGCGCCGCTGGCCCTGCTGGACCAGCAGCTGCTGGGGTTGTGCGGTACGCGCAGCATTCTGGACAGCGTGCAGGCCGCCAACCCCGCCGCCGATCCTGCTGAGCTGCGCACGCGCCTGGCGTTGCTGGGGCTGGATGCGCAGCGCATCCAGCGTCCCACCAGCAGCCTCAGCGACGGCGAACGGGTGAAGGGCGCACTGGCCAGCGTGCTGTATGCCGACCCGGCACCCCAGCTGCTGCTGCTCGACGAGCCCGGCAATGCCCTGGACCTGGGGGCACTGCAGGCGCTGGAACAGCTGCTGGATGCATGGCCGGGTGCGTTGATGATGGTCAGCCACGACCGTCACCTGCTGCAGGCCTTGCGGCCCACGCAGGTACTGCAGGTAACAGCAGACGGTTGGCAATGGCACGACCCACGCCCTTGAACCCCTCCCGTCAGCGCTTCCATGCCGGGAACGACTGAGGCAACTGCTGCCACAACAGCGGGCCGGCGCGGAGCTCCTGGTCATCCAGCAGGCACGCATCCAGTTCCGCGCGCACCGCGCGTTCGTCCATGTGCACGCCGATCACCACCAGTTCCTGCCGACGGTCCCCCCATAGCGGATGCCACAGCCGCGCCATTGCGGCATGCGCGGCGCGATCCGAGAAGTCCTCCACGCCCGGCAGCGGAGCGCTCCAGCAGTTGGCCTGCTGGCGCGCCCAGCCCACATCGCTGTACGGCAGGGGTGTCGGCGGCAGCAGCGGCGTGGTGTCTTCCAGGCCTGCACGTACGCGATCACGCGCGGCGTACCAGAACCCTGCGGCCTGCGTGCGCGTTGCCGCGCCAACCGCGTTCAACTCGCCCACCCAGTCCATGCGGTTGGCCAGCCAGAACCAGCCCTTGCTGCGGATCACGCCGGGCATGCCACTGCGCAACGCGCGCGCGAAACGGGCCGGATGGAACGGCCGCCGTGAACGGTAGACGAAACTGGCAATGCCGTACTCTTCGCTTTCCGGCGTGTGCTCGCCACGCAACTCCTTCACCCAGCCCGGTGCGCGCTGCGCCCGCTCGAAGTCGAAGCGGCCGGTATCGAGCAGTTCCGTCAGCGGTACATCACCGAAGCTGGACAGCAGCAGCTTCGCATCGCGGTTGAGGCCGCGCAGCACGGCCAGCGTGTCCTGCAGCACTTCCTCCTCCACCTGGTCGATCTTGCTGACCACGATCACGTCAGCGAACTCGACCTGCTCGCAGAGCAGGTCGACCACCCCGCGGTCGTCGTCCGGTCCCGCCTGCTGGCCACGCTCGGCCAGGCGCAGGGTCGATCCGAAGTCGGCCAGGAAGGCACTGCCGTCGACCACGGTGACCATCGTGTCCAGCCGGGCGATGTCGCTCAGGCTGAAGCCCTGCTCATCGCGCACCGCGAAGGTCGCGGCCACCGGCATCGGTTCGCCGATACCGGTGGATTCGATCAGCAGGTAGTCGTAGCGGCCGCTGTCAGCCAGCCGCCGCACTTCCTGCAGCAGGTCCTCGCGCAGCGTGCAGCAGATGCAGCCGTTGCTGAATTCCACCAGCGTCTCTTCGGTGCGGCGCAGTTCGGCGCCACCGTCGCGCACCAGCTGCGCATCGATGTTGACCTCGCTCATGTCGTTGACGATGACCGCCACGCGCAGGCCCTCGCGGTTGCGCAGGATCTGGTTGAGCAGGGTGGTCTTGCCGGCCCCCAGAAAGCCGGACAGCACGGTGACGGGCAAGCGGCGGTCGGCGCGGGAAACAGTGTTCATGTCGGAGCGGTCTGGCTGCGGGAAAGAAATGTTACTATATAACAATTGCTACGCAAGGAACCTCCCCATGAAGTCCCCTTCCCCCGCACTGCTCGATGCCGGAGCCCTCGCCCTGTCGAGCCTGTGCCTGCTGCACTGCCTGGCGCTGCCCCTGCTTGCCGCCGCGTTGCCACTGTTCGGCGCCTGGGCCCAGGCCGAATGGGTGCATCTGCTGTTCGTGGCGATCGCCCTGCCGCTGACCGGCTACGCCCTGTGGCGGGCCGACCGCCGCCATCGCCTGCCCGTCATGGCCTGGACTGCGGCCGGTCTCGGCCTGGGCCTGCTGCTGGCCGGCGCGCTCGAGCTGCCTTCGCATGCCTGGGAAACGCCGCTGACCGTCACCGGCAGCCTGCTGCTGGCCGCCACCCACATCTGGAACGCGCGGCGCCGGCACCGCCACTGCTGAGCATCGCCGACGGCCCGCCCGGCGTTACTTCCCGTAACGCCGCAACAGTTCGACCAGCACCTCGGCCTCCGCCGCCCGCTGCTGCGGGTCTTCAGCCCCGACCACATGCTCCTGCAGGTGCTCGTGCAGCAACTCCATCAACAGGCTGTGGGCTGCACCACGCACCGCCGCGACCTGCACCAGCACGTCCGCACAGTCGCCCGCTTCACCCTCGGGCCTGTCCAGCGCCTGCTCCAATGCCGCCACCTGGCCGCCGATGCGGCGCACCCGGGTCAGCAGCTGTTTTCGATTTCTGTGTACATGTGCCATGGGTGGATCGTATACCCTATGGGGGTATCAACTCCACCCGCCGGTCACTCCATGCATCTGGACACGCTCGCCGCTGCCCGTCGCCACGACCATCGCTTCGACGATGGCAATCCCCTTGCCGAACGCAATACCCGCCGCGCCCTGTGGCTGACCGTCGGCATGATGCTGGTGGAGATCGTCGGCGGCTGGTGGTTCAACTCCATGGCCGTGCTGGCCGACGGCTGGCACATGAGCTCGCACGCACTGGCGCTGGGCCTTTCGGTGTTCGCCTACCGCTGTGCACGGCGCTACGCGCACGACCCGCGGTTCGCCTTCGGCACCTGGAAGATCGAGATCCTGGCGGGCTATACCAGCGCCATTGCCCTGCTGGGTGTCGCCGCGCTGATGGCCGCGCAGTCCGTGCAGCGGCTGTGGGTTCCCGCGCCGATCCATTACGACGAAGCCATCGCCATCGCCGTGGTCGGCCTGGGCGTGAATCTGCTCTGTGCGTGCTGGCTGCACGACAGCCCCGGCCACGCGCATCACGCGCATGGGCACGACCACGCGCATCATCACGGGCATCACCACGATCACGTTCATGCCCCTTCGCATGGCCACGATCTCAATCTGCGCTCGGCCTACCTGCACGTGCTGGCCGACGCGGCCACCTCGGTGCTGGCCATCGTCGCACTGCTCGGCGGCAAACTGCTGGGCCTCACCTGGCTGGACCCCGTGATGGGTCTGGTCGGCGCCGTGCTGGTCACGGTGTGGGCGGTCGGCCTGCTGCGTGACAGTGGCCGTATCCTGCTCGACGCGCAGATGGACGCGCCGGTGGTGGCCGAGGTCCGCGAGGTGATCGAGCAGGGCCCATGGCCGGCACGCCTGGCCGACCTGCACGTCTGGCAGGTGGGCCGGGGCAAGTACGCGGTCAGCGCCAGCGTGGTGACCAGCGACGCCCGCCTTGATGCCGATACCGTGCGCCAGGCGCTGGCGATCCACGAGGAGCTGGTGCACGTGACGGTCGAGATCCATCACAGCCCGTCCTGACAGCGCCGAGCCCTCGCCCCGGCTTCAGAGCTTCAGCATCATCCGCAGCAGGTACATCAGCAACGGCAGCGCACTCAGCACCGCGCCCACGATACCGATCCAGGGCCAGCGCTCACCCCGCACCCGCGATGCCACCGCCAGCCCGCAGCCCACCAGTGCCGAGCCCAGCACGCCCACCCCGAGGCCCGCGGCGATGCCATTGCCTCCCGCAGCCACCGCCGCCTGTGCCGCAAGCGTGCCTGCAGCCCACCCCACGACCAGGCCCAATCCACTGGCCACTCCGCACCACGGTGCCTTGCCCTGCGCCATTGCACGCGTCCTCTTGCCGAATTTCTGTACGGGCCACGCCCGGCTGCTGCCTACACTAGCCGCACCTGCCTCGTCGGGACATCCCATGCGCGCGCTTCGCCTGCTGCTGCCCGGTGCCCTGCTGCTGCTCACCGCCTGTGGCGGCGATGCGCGGCTGCCGTTCTCTTCCGATGCCCTGCAAGGCTGCTTCGCCACCAGCCCGCGCAGGACCGCCGATTTCCGCATCGAGCGCGAAGGCAGCCAGTACTTCGTTTCCTTCAACCGCGATGGCCAATGGCAGCGCGACCCGAACGGGCTGCACAAGGCCACCTCCAGCGAGATCAGCCGCTACTTCCGCGACGATGCGGCTCAGATCGACAGCGCCGTGATCCGCATGGCCGGCGGCTTCGGCCTCTTCCACTTCAACAGCGGCGCCACGCTGAAGGGCAAGGCCAGTGACAGTGACTACATGGCGCTGATGCTGATCGGTGCCGGGCCGGTGTATGCGGTGAAGTGCGATTGATCGAAGTGCAGGGATTCAAGCGGATGAGGAAAGTTTCAAATTCGACCAGGCACAACTTCGGTCACAATCAAGATGCCGGATATTGTTGAGCCTACTGTCTCCGCAACCATGAAACGGAGACTCACACATGAGCAGACGCGCGCGGATGCTATGTTTAGCGGCGGCCATGGCTGTACCTGCGTTCGCAGAAACACCCTTGAGTGTCGACAGAACGGAGTTGGACTCCAAGGGCGAGATCATCATCGTTCGTCGTACAACCTGGCCAGACTTCGACGGAGCACACATCCAGGTTGACCAGCATCTCAAGCCAGATGGATTTGGACGCCTGATCTATCGATACAGTGACCAGTCGGAAGCCACCAAGCTCTATCATCAGGCCTTCTGCGCCTCGATGGATATGGAACCGTCTCAGGGGGAAGGGACGATTGAAGGGCCGGCGGCGGGCTGGGTATGCACTCGTGAAAATGCCCCCGGCAGCTGCGTTGGGATCCAACACCGCTCTTTCTATCCTTCATGGCAGCTGCGGTACCATGCCCTCCCCCGAACCACCCGATGCCTGCCGTGCCCCACTACACCGGCCCTCTGCTGACCCGCGACAGCGCCGACGCCCTGCGTCGTGCCCATGACAAGGGTGCACCCGAGTGGCAGGGCTCGCTTGACCTGGGGCGCAGCCAGGACACGGTCACGCTGGATGCTGACGGCTTCAGCTTCCGCGGCCAGCACTACCCGTGGCCGGGCAAGCTGAAGGACCGCACGCTGTACTACTGGGAGGGCGAAGACTTCGCTCCCATCTCACGCTACAGCGGTTCACTGATCAAACTGGTGCCTACCGAGTGGGGTGCGCCGACCTTCGAAATCGACGGCATCAAGATGCTGCCCACCTCGAAGCTGTCGCCGTTCGAGGACGCGCGCCGCAAGGTCGAGCTGGTTGCACCGGCGGGCAAGGCGCTGCTTGATACCTGCGGTGGGCTCGGCTACTTCGCCGCCTGCGCACTGGAGGCCGGCGTCGGCCAGATCCGCTCGTTCGAGAAGAACGCCGACGTGATGTGGCTGCGCACGCTCAACCCGTGGTCGCCCGATCCCGACTCGGCCGCTGCCGGTGGTCGCCTGCACTTCAGCCAGGGCGACGTCTCGCAGCAGATCGAGCAGATCGCCAGCAACAGCGTCGATGCGATCCTGCATGACCCGCCGCGCTTCGGCATCGCAGGCGAACTGTATTCGCAGGTGTTCTACGACCATCTCGCCCGCGTCCTGCGCAAGGGCGGCCGCTTGTTCCACTACACCGGCGCGCCCAACAAGCTCACCAGCGGCCGCGATGTGCCGCGCGAAGTGGCCAAGCGCCTGGAAAAGGCCGGATTCAAGGCCGAGCTCGCGCTGGACGGCGTGCTGGCGGTCAAGCGCTGAGCGCTACTCCGAATCCACCTTCGCCAGCGTCATCACCCACGCCGGCACCACCGGTTCGCCGGCATAGAAATCCTTCGGCTTGTTCTCGGCCATCGCCCAGCGATGCAGCCAACTGGGGCCGTAGCGGCCGTTGTAGCCTTCCGCGCCGCGCGCATAGGCGGGGTCACGCATGGCTTCTTCCAGCGTGATGAAGCGGTAGCCGCGCCGCCGGGTGGCCGCCACCAGTTCGGCGAAGGTGGCCGCGTTCAGTTCATTGGCATGCATCAGCCAGACCTGCGGCAACGCATAGCCCAGCAGCGCCTGCGACTGCCGCTCGTAGTAGTCCAGCTTGTTGAGCATGTACGGCACATAGCCCTTGCGCAGCTGCGCCAGCGTAGCCTCGCGGGCTGCGGACGGCGGCTGTTCATTCATCACGTTGGCGTAGGCGAAGGCCCAGACCCATTCGCCGTTGTCCACCGTCACCGGCGCCACGCGGTACCCGTGGTCGCGGAAGAATCCGTCCATTGCCGCGCGGTCCTCGGCCGTCCGGCCCGCACGCAGATACGGATGGCGCATCCACTGTGGCCGCTGGCCACGCTCGGCCAGCAGTGGCCGCAGCACCTGTTCGCCACGCAGGAAATCCTGCTGGAAGGCGGCTACGCCCTGCGCATTGAGGTCCATGTGCGAATAGGTGTGGTTGCCCAGCCCATAACCCGCGTCGAGCCAATCGCGCAGCATCTGCACCCGCGCCGGCTGCACCTGGCCATCAACCTCCAGCTTGTTCTCGTTGACGAAGCCCACCACCGGCACATCGGCCTGGCGCAGCTGCGCCATCAACGCCGCATGGCGCGTCTGCAGATCCGCAGGCAGGATGGTGTCCACGCGCGCCCACGGCAGATCATCAATGGTCACCGCGATGCGCCGGTCCACCTCCGCGGCGTGCACCGCCAGCGACAACAGCAGCAACGGCAGGGCACGCAGCCACGTACGCATGGACCATCCTTGTGTCGGCAGGAACGCCGACTGTAGCCCAGCGCGCGAGCGCCGTCAGCGCCCCTCTTCCGCAGCCGCGGCCCGCCACAGCGCAACACCGCCTACCATCGCGGCCGTCAGCAGCGCCACCAGCACCAGGGCCAGGTCATCCGGATTGCGCTGCAGCGGCGCGTGCGCGCGGGTGAAAATATGGAAGACCACTTCCTGGGCCTGCTCCAGTGGCATGCGTCCCTGCTGGGTCAGATCGACCAGACACGCCGTCGGAGACAGCCTGACCACGCTGTTCCACGCGTCTTCGTACAGATGCAGGGTCCACGCCGCCAGCGCCATGGCGCTGGCATGCAGAGCCATCAGCCCCAACGCGGTGGTGCGCAGGGGCCGCCGTACCCGGTGCCACCAATGCACGCAGATGGCCATCGCACCCAGCAGTGCGAGCGCCATGCCCGCTACCGGCAACCACCGCAGCGGCTGCCAATCATCCAGTGCGCCGGCACGCGCCATCAACACTTCGGCCATCCGCAGTCGCGCCGCGGGGTCCGGGCCACCGCAGGCAGCCGTCACCGGCTCCAGCAACAGATCCACACGGTGATGGAAATAGCCTGAGGCCAGGCCAAGGCCCAGCACGGCGACCACCTGCAGCAGAAGCAACATCAGTCCCGGGGCGCGCGTGCGGCCCTGAGGGAACGGAGTGGATGTCATCGTTACACTCGTGTCGGCGGTCTGTCATCGTAACCAAGCCGATCACGGCTGTCGGCTGGCGGATGCGACAACACGTGTGCTCGGCGGTACGATGTCCACCGAGGAAGAACCGCTGCATGGAGTGCGCTGGATGCTGACGCTGTACCTGCTGGTGCATTACGGCACCGGCCTGTTGATGATCGCAGGGGCGGCCTACGCCGTGTCGCGTGTCATCCAGACCCAGCGCGCAAAGCTGCCACCGGTCACGCAATCCCTGCTGCCTACGGCCACACCACCGCGCCGTCGCGAACGCAAGGCACTACGGCGCCTGCAACGTCGTCATCCGCAGTGGAGCTACCACGTTGCCGCACCGGTTCCCCGCCGCTGGTACTTCGTCGGCTGCATACCGATCTTCGCCACGGCAGCGGTATGGGCCGTCGCCATGCCGGACGGCGCACGCTTCCAGGTCATGGTTGAAAGCACCGTCGGCTACCCGGCGAGCATCGCCCAGGTGCGCCTGCCCGCATCCCGGCACGCCGCGCTGTTGCAGGCGTGGCAGCCTGTCATCGCACAGGGCGCACGCACGGTCGAGATGGACTACACCATCGGCCGCCCACCGCTGGCAATCCAGTCGCGCGATGTCCTGCCGGTACAGGTACGGCAGCAGGGTGACCTGCTGCAGGTCGCGTTCGCACAGCCGATGCAGACACACCGGCTGCAGGCCGCACTAACCGCACGCGGCGCTCTGGCCGCCGGTGCGGTGCAGGTCCACCCACGCACGTTCGCACCTTGGCGCGAACGCGGTTGGACGCCCCTGCTCGCCCCTGCACCAGCGGGCCGCCCAACGCCGCGCTAACCGCGCGGCAGCTTGGCCGCCCACATATTGTCGACCAGGTTCGGATAGGGTCGCCCGTTCTCCTCCGCGCGCTGCCGCGCCGCCTCCTTCTGTGCAGGCGACAACGGCTGCGACTTCTGGCCCTTCGGGTTGGGCTTCTTCCACGGTGGCGTGCGGGTCTGGCGCATGCGACGAGTGTAGAGGCCGGTCACTGCTTGAGGAAGTTCAGCAGCGCCAGATTGAAGTCGTCGGTGTGGCTGGTGTTGCAGCCATGCGGCGCGTTATGCAGCACCACCAGCTCGCTGCCGCGTATGGCGCGCTGGGTGCGCTTGCCCGAGCCCTCCAGTGGCACGGTGGCATCACTGTCGCCGTGCAGCACCAGGGTGGGAACGCTCACCTTCTGCAGATCGCGACGGAAGTCGGTAGTGGCAAACGCCTTCATGCAACCCAGCGCCGCCGCCTGGTCGGACTGGTGGCACAGCGCAATCGCCGCCTGGCGCTCGGCCTCGGTGACCATCAGCTTGCCGTTGGCGCTGAAGAAATCGCGGGTGAAGCCATCGAAGAAGGCTTCGCGGTCCTGTTCCAGGCCGGCGCGCATCTCGTCCGCCTTGTCCTGGGTCAGCGGGCCCTCCGGGTTGTCCTCGGTGCGCAGCAGGTACGGCGGCACCGCAGCCGCGAACACCACGCTGTGCAGGCGCGCCTCGCCGTGATTGGCGATGTAGCGCGCCACCTCGCCGCCACCCATCGAGAAACCGACCAGCGTGACCTCCTTCAGATCGCGTTGCTCGATGATGTCGGCCAGATCGGCCGCCAGCGTGTCGTAGTCATAGCCGTCGGCCGGCTTCTCGGAACGACCGAAGCCACGGCGGTCATAGCTGATCACGCGGTAGCCCGCATCCCGCAGGATCGGCACCTGATCCTTCCACGCCTCGGCCGAGAGCGGCCAGCCATGGATGAGGATGACCGGGCGGCCCTCGCCGCCGGTGTCTTCGATGTGCAGCCGGATGGAGGAAGCAGGCATGGGAACTCCTGGTGAAAGGATGGCACCAGCCTAGGCAGCGCCGCCTGTGGCGACCGTGAGGGAATCCGCCCGCGCCATGACATGCCCTACACGCTTGGCGCCCTGCACCCGCACCCGGAATCCGGCCGTTCGTACCCGGCCGACGCGGCTTCGTCGCACCCGTGCACCGACCGCCCCCGCAGCGTGCCACTGTGCGCCCGACATCCACGGAGACGCGCCATGCTGTTCGCCCTGCCCCTGCTCGCCGCCGGCCTTGCTGCCAGCCCGGCCCCGTCCGATACCCTGCGCGAGCAGATCCGCCAGGCCGATACCCAGCTGTTCGCGGTGGCGTTCGAGGCCTGCGATGCCGATCGGGCCGCGGCGATGACCACCGGGGACATGGAGTTCTTCCACGACAAGGACGGCAAGTCGGCCAGCAGCCGCGAGGACTTCCGGCGCAGCGTGGCCCGCATGTGCGACAACGCGCGCGAGGGCGGCTGGCGCCTGCGCCGCGAATTGGTGGACCGTTCGCTGCAGGTGTTCCCGCTGCACGACGAGCGTGCATTGGAGATGGGCGACCATCGCTTCTACGAACGCGGCAAGGACGGCGTGGAGCGGTGGGTGGGGCAGGCGCGCTTCGTGCAGGTGTGGCGACGCGTGGACGGCACCTGGCAGGTGGAGCGGGTGATCAGCTATGACCACCGCGGGGTGGATTGAGGTTAGGGGGCGCTTACAGGCCTGCCCCTTCGATCCACCCCAGCAGTCGAGTGGCGGCCTCACGTCATTCCGAGCCAACGCTCAATCGCTGCGCTGCCTGCACTGAACAGCAGGTAGCGATGGAGGCACCACCCCGCCAACACGCCAGCAATCGCAACCCATAGCCAGTACGGGGCAGATGCACGCAGCGAGAAATCGCCGACCAGCAAGAAGTACGCCAGTAGCATGGCCACCATGGCCGTAATGCCGTAGCCCGCCATGAATGCGCAAGCGAGATACCTTCTTCGTTGTGGAGTGGAATGCCGCCGATGGCGCCATGTCAGCTCACCCGTGGTGTCGTCCAGATCGATGAGTTCCCACGCATCAGCGATCTCCATGATTGCGCGCGCCGGCTGGTCCAACCGGGAGAGTTCCTTAATCAGCGACACCGGCAGATAGGCGCCAAAGTGATGTCGCACAGCAACGGAGAGCCAAAGGTCATCCTTGCCATCCGCACGCTGAAATAGCTCAAGAAACTCCTTTCGCGATGTACCTTTCGACTGCGCATTACTTGCAATCCACTTGAACAGCAGAACAGCGATAGCGCACAAGATGAGTGGGAGGAGCAATTGCCCACCATTCAAGTCCACCAGTCGATTGATGATGCCATCCATGCGTTATCTCCCTGAGATGCGAAACAGCGGTGCCGAGCTCTCGTTCTACCTCTGGAACCGCCGGTTACGGTGGTAGTCGAGGTACCGCCGCTGCGCTGCATTGAACGGCTGCTGCGCCCGTCGCTGCTCGAGCGACCAATCCTGCAACAGCGTTGCGGGCAACTTGGGACTCACGATAAGTCCACCCTCGTCATCGAAAGAGATGAACCCCCGATCGAATAGTCGATCGACATGCGGCGCAAGCATTAGGCCATTGTTGCCATCTAGACGCTCGGCGTTGTCACTATCCGCCCACGGCTTGATGTGGCTTGCGATAAGAAAGTTGACATCACTGGTTCCCGTGACGCGGCACCTGAGCTCAATGGCCTTCACGTTGTTGCGGAACTTCCCCTGTCCCAGGCGCGCGGTAATCAACTGCTTCTTTTGAGTTACCGAGAGCTCGCGATCATTCTCAATCTTTTCGATAGCGCGGTTGATCGGCACGTCCTCCCGCCACTGCGACACCTCATCAACATCAACCCTCATCAGTGCTAGGAGTTCATCTGCCATGCGCTGCGGCACCGGGCAGAGGTACGCCTCGTTCGCCTTGCCGTTTCGCTTGAGGGGCGAGTACTTGTCCGGGAGATGAGGATCGAGACGATCCATATGCTCGCTCACCGGCAGCGGTGCCTCGAGCAGGCGGTACGTCACCGGGACGGCCCAACCATCCTTGCCCCACTCACTATCCGGAACATCGAACGCGTCTGGTCGGTCCTGGGAGTGGTGCGGGTCAGTTACCACCGCAAGGGCTTTGATCCGCTTGTTCGCAAATGCGAAGACCATGTCGCCGGGCTGGACCTGCGTCATATGGTCATAGAAGGGACTGGAGTACCCGCCCTTCTTTTTCTTTGGGGACCACAGAAAGCCGCCCTGGAACGATGCGTCGAACGTCTTCTTCTGATTGACCCACCAATACCTCATTCCTGCCCCCGTCTCGTCCAGATGACGCAGCCTCCTGGCCGCCTGACGGGATACTACCTAGCAATGTCGTAATCGGCACGATTTCGTCCAAAACAACAGAGGCAGGGGATCGCCCAGCCTCTGCCTTTGACCTGTCGCGTGCTGCGCTTACAACTGGATGCGCGCCACGCTCTCGTTCGCGTCCTTGGCATCCTTCTCGCCGTTCTTGATGCTCACGTACAGCACGTTGTTCTTGGCATCCAGCGCCAGGCTGTTCGGGTGGGTCGGCACCGGGTAGGTGGCCACCTTCTGGTAGCTCTCACTGTCGTACGCGGTCACCGTGCCGCCGTCGCGGTTGGTCACGTACAGGCGCTTGCGCGGTGCGTCCAGCAGGATGCCCAGCGGGCCGGCGTCGGTCGGGATGCTAGCCAGTTCCTTGCCGGTGGTGCGGTCGAGCACCAGCACGCGCTGGCCCGGGTGCTTGCTGGTGAAGCCCGCGCTGCTCTTGGTCATGTAGCTGCGGATCATCTCCGAGCCCTGGTCGGTCACGAACAGGCGCTTGCCGTCCGGGTGCAGTGCGATGTTCATCGGCTGCTCGGCGCTGATCTTGTGTTGGGCCACCACCGTGTTGGCGTCGGTGCCGACCACCACCAGGTCGGCCAGCAGGTTGCTGGTGTACACGCGCCTGTTGGCGGCATCCAGCGCCAGGCCCGGCGCCTTGGCGTTGCCTAGGCCCGGGATGGTGTCGATCACTTTCAGCGTGGTGGTATCGACCACGAACAGCACGCTGCCCTCGCTGGAATGGCCGGTGACGTACAGACGGTTGGCCGGGCTGTCGACCACCAGTTCGCGCAGGTCGTGGGTGTAGGCGGCCTTGCCGTCCTTGCCGACCTTCTTCTCCATCAGCTGCACGATGCCGATGGCCTTGTTCTGGGCGGTATCGACCACGGTTACCGAGGTATCAACGGTGTTGCCCACGTACAGGCGGTTGTGGGCGTCATCCAGCACTACGCCGAACGCCTTGCGCTCCAGCGGGATGCGAGTTTCCACGGCCAGCGTGGCCGGGTTCAGGCGCAGCACCTGCGACGGGCCGGCGTCATCGCCGAAGCCGCCGGATGACGCAACGAACACGGCGTTCTGGGTGGGGCTGTACGCCAGTTCGTACAGGCCCTTGGCGATGGCCTGGCGCTGCACGGCATCGGGGGTGCTGGCGGCGGGAGCGTTATCGGCGAAGGCCGCCGGGGCGCCGACGCTGAGCGAAATGGCAAGGGCCAGGGCGGCCGAGCGGAAAGCGGAATGACGGAACATGCGAGCATCCTTGAAAGGGCACGGAAGGGTGTCCTGGCTCGCTGGGCCGTACGGCGACGGCCCGCCCCGGGTGTGTCTGCACGGGGTGGGCTGGCTGGGTTGCGGGGGAATGGTAGCAGGCTGGGGAGAGGCGTGGTGCCGAGGACGACGGCCGAAGTGTCGTTTTTGGCTCGCCTTTTCGGCTGCGGGGCGGTGACGAGGGCCCGATTCCGGCGTGGACGGAGGATTTCGGAAGGCCCTGCGCGATCGGCAGGCGGTTGCGTTCTGTGCGGGCGCACAGGCTGATTACGATCTTTCCTGTCGCAAAAACCTTCCTTGAAGTTCGATTGCGGAGATTGTCGTCGCATACGGCACGCTGGCCATATGCGACAATAGTTCCGCTCTGTGGAACTGCGTGTTTCCTCCGCAATTTCCAATTGGATTTCAGGGCGCAGGCGTGAGCAGATTGGCGGGCCACCGGAAAAGGGTGGCGCGGGACTCGAAAACCCGTCCAAGTATCAGATGTTCACGCTTGTCAGCCGGCGTCACGTTTGCGTGGCGCCGGCTGGCAATCCGTTCGCGTTCCATGGCGGGCGGTGCGTGGGGGTCTTCGGACCCGCCGGTCTGATACTTACCGGTTTTCGAGCCACGCATCGTCCCGCCACCTCCATCGGTGGCGTTGCTTTCTGTCCTGTACGGAGCATTGCCATGAACGAATCGGATTTCCGTTCCCTGCACGCGCAGTACGATCCGGCCAATACCGAGCCCGAGCGCGACGCATCCCCCGATCCCAACGGATTTGTCTCTACCCTGCGTCGCATCGGAAAGGGTGCGGCTGCGGACGGTCAGCCGTGGCCAGAGCGGCATCAGTTGCCTGGGCGTTGTCTTCAGCTGGCGGATGCGGATTGCGCGCTGGCGGGATTGCGCGTGGTAGCAGAGCTGATGCTGGCTGCGGAGCGCACGCGGCAGAACGGTGCGCCCGAAGAGTATGTGGGGGATCGGGTGATGGAGGGGTTGAAGATGGCTTGTGTGGCGTTGACTGCGCAGGTTACTGAAAGATTGCAAGTTGGGGAATGAGGTGACCCTTCCGTGCCGTCTGTGCTCCAGGCCGATAGGTTTCCTCTCTGGCCTACCCAATACGGAACCACCACGTCAGCAAACCCGACGCGTGAAACGCGGGTTCTGTCACTCTGCTGACATGAGGCGTCCGAGAATAGTTGTCACTCAATCGTGCTATGAAGCGATCCGCGAACGAGAGCTTCAGCTCTCAAAAGACACGCGCTCCGGATCACCACCTGACTGATGCCGAGACAACACAATGCTCTACGATTTCCTCCATTCGGCCAACGACCCGGATTACATCTCCCACAGAAATTGTGCCGCCAACGGCCTCTGGAGACAGAGTGCCATGAGCGACATCATTTCGACGATCCGCAAGTGTATTTAGCTCCTGCCGGTGTATTGGCGAGACAAAAGACGCCCCAGGAAGATCAAAAACTCGCCATGCCAGATCAATATGATCGGGACGGATTGTCTTTCCATCATAAGGAATCGAAAAGGGCGGCAATGGCGAATTCCCTCGAATACAGTCCAGGATATCCGCTACCTTTTCCCACCGCTTTACCGCCTTGCCCTCAGATGCCGTGCCTATTTTTTCAAATATGAAAATACTAGAAGAAGAGAACCCCTTTCTCTTTTTTCTAGAAGATGATGCCTGAACCCTGCCGCACACCTCATTCAGGTATCTTTTCCAAAAATCCTCAATTGACGCGGTCATCCAAACCAAAGCAAACGCCTTGCTTGACTTCGTGAATGAATTGTACCTAGCACTTATCGCCAATCCATCAAGCAGAACCAAGTTTGATCTAATTGACTGCGTATCTTGCAAGAACTTTCCATGTCCGAAATCCATACATCAGTTCTCAGGATCTTCGCCAAGAAGAAGTTCACGAGCTCGATCAATACGTCCAAACAAAGATTTCTTAGTATTCGTCCCACCAGTACTAAATGCCAAAAGCTTACGATCCTTAAGCCAGCCAGGCTTTGGAACCAGCTTTTTTCTTTGGCGCGAAAGCTCGAGCGCAGCAATCAGAACGCCTTCAGCCAGATTCAATGGCGTTACTGGATAATTCTCCTTGAGAATAGCCCCTTTATGAATTTTTGAGAACTTCCTGACGACACTTTCGAACTCAGAGCGCATGACAGCTACTGATGCCATAGTCTGATTATCTCTAGCAAAAGAATTCAGAAAAACAGTAACCTTCCCGTCAAACTGATCCCTATTGTTTGAATAAGCAAAAAGCTTAAGAACAAACTCTTCAAGAGTACCGTCGTCCTTATGACCCTTTTGTAGCTTGATTAAATTTGTGAGACCACGACTTTGTGCAGCCTCGCTCAGAAAATCTGAGAGCACCCCCTGATAAACGCACGCGCGAATTTCCTGAGATGACAAAGCGATGCCACCAGTGTTAAGTCTTTCGAAGGTATCAAACCTCACGTCCATGTCCGACTTATCACTAAGCGATGTAACGCGAAGCGCGCGCTTCATCAAATGAAGCTGAATTGACTCAGGGAGCTCATCAAAAGTTTTCCCGTTAAAGGCCGACAGCTTTTCCAGGCCACTAAGCCTAAGTGAAGATGCCTTTCCAATCGAGGCCTGGAGTGACTCCTCCCCGCCCGCAAAATGCACAAGTGAACTTATCCGCTGCAATCCATCCACCAACTCCCATGTTCCATCCTTGTTAGTCGCCATAAAGATGGTCGGGACTGGAAGACCAAGGAGAACAGACTCAACAAGACGAGATTCTCTGGTCTCGTCCCAACGGAATTTTCTCTGGTATTCAGGCGCGCGGTCGATTTCGCCTTCTTCGACCATCCGCACCAACTCGCGAACTGTGACATCGAAGTTGTCGACGTCAACCTTCTTTCGCTGCGAGTCAAATTGAGTGTTCAGATCAATTGCCATCTCACCGCTCCTTATAAAGAGACAGGGCGAGGCATCAACGATACCTCGCCCTTTTCAATCTCGTCCTTAATTCAATCAAACCCCAACAGGATTAGCCTTCTCCGGATCAATCTTGTACTGCTTGATCGCCCGGGCCACATCCTTCGCGGTCATCTTCCCTTCCTTCGCCAGCGCCGCAATCGCGGCGTGCGCGATGTAGTACCGGTCAACCTCGAAGAAGCGACGCAGGTTCGCACGGGTATCCGAACGACCGAAACCATCCGTACCCAGCACGGTGTAGCTCATCGGCACGAACGCGCGGATCTGGTCCGCATACGCACGCACGTAGTCGGTAGCGGCAATCGCCGG
This sequence comes from Stenotrophomonas sp. TWI169, assembly GCF_039674705.1. Lineage (NCBI taxonomy): Bacteria > Pseudomonadati > Pseudomonadota > Gammaproteobacteria > Lysobacterales > Lysobacteraceae > Stenotrophomonas > Stenotrophomonas sp. TWI169. The sequence goes on from NZ_JBDJOB010000002.1 coordinate 217,016, forward strand.
GCCCTGGCGGCCTTCCAGCAGCTCGGTCACGTAGGCCTTGCGCTGCTCGCCTTCCGGATGCAGGCGGTTGTGGCGCTCCACATCGAAGCCGTCGCGGCGCAGTTCGTTGAAGCTCGGGCAGCTCCAGATATCGGCGGTCACGCCGAAGTCCTTGTCCAGCAGCTCGGCGGCGGCGATGGCTTCGCGCAGGATGGTGCCCGAACCCAGCAGCTGCACGCGCAGTTCGCCCTTCTTCGGCTTGCCGGCGTCGGTCAGCAGGTACATGCCCTTGACGATGCCCTCGGCTGCGCCTTCCGGCATGTCCGGGTGGGCGTAGTTCTCGTTCATCAGGGTCAGGTAGTAGTACTCGTCTACCTGGTCTTCCATCATCGCCTTGGTGCCGTGCTGCAGGATCACCGTCACTTCGTAGCCGAAGGTCGGGTCGTAGCTGCGCACGTTCGGGATGCCACCGGCCACCAGATGGCTGAAGCCATCTTCGTGCTGCAGGCCTTCACCGTTCAGCGTGGTGCGGCCGGCGGTGCCACCCAGCAGGAAGCCGCGGGTACGCATGTCGGCGGCCTGCCAGGCGATGTCGCCCACGCGCTGGAAGCCGAACATCGAGTAGTAGATGTAGAACGGCAGCATCGGCACGTTGCTGACCGAGTAGCTGGTACCGGCGGCCATCCACGAGCTGATCGCGCCCGGCTCGCTGATGCCCTGCTGCAGCACCTGGCCGCTCTGGTCTTCGCGGTAGAACATCAGCTGGTCGGCGTCCACCGGCTTGTACTTCTGGCCGAACGGCGCGTAGATGCCGATCTGGCGGAACAGGCCTTCCATGCCGAAGGTGCGGGCTTCGTCGGCCACGATCGGCACGATGTGCGGGCCCAGCTCCTTGTCGCGCAGGGTGATGTTCAGGCTCTGCACGAACGCCATGGTGGTGGAGTAGGTGCGTTCGCCGCTGCTCTTCAGCAGGCGCTCGTAGGTTTCCAGCTTCGGTGCGTTGAAACTCTTGTCAGCCTTGCGGCGGCGCTGCGGCAGGTAACCGCCCAGGGCAGCACGGCGCTCCTGCAGGTACTGCACTTCCGGCGAGTCCGGGCCCGGGTTGTAGAACGGCACCTGGCCGTCCTTGAGCTGCTCGTCGGTCACCGGAATGTTGAAGCGGTCGCGGAAGTGCTTGACGGCTTCGTCGTCCAGCTTCTTGGTCTGGTGGGTCGGGTTCAACGCTTCACCGGCGCTGCCCATGCCATAACCCTTCACGGTCTTGGCCAGGATGACGGTCGGCATGCCCTTGGTGTTCACGGCCTGGTGGTAGGCGGCGTACACCTTGTGCGGGTCGTGGCCACCGCGGTTGAGGCGCCAGATGTCGTCGTCGGACAGGCCGGCGACCATCGCGGCGGTCTCCGGGTACTTGCCGAAGAAATGCTCGCGGGTGTACGCGCCGCCGAAGGCCTTGCAGTTCTGGTATTCGCCGTCGACGGTTTCCATCATCAGCTTCTTCAGGACGCCGTTGGTGTCCTTGGCCAGCAGGGCATCCCAGTAACCGCCCCACAGCAGCTTGATGACGTTCCAGCCGCCGCCGCGGAACACGCCTTCCAGTTCCTGGATGATCTTGCCGTTGCCGCGCACCGGGCCGTCCAGGCGCTGCAGGTTGCAGTTCACCACGAAGATCAGGTTGTCCAGGCCTTCACGGCCGGCCAGGGCGATGGCACCCAGGGTTTCCGGCTCGTCCGACTCGCCGTCGCCGATGAAGCACCACACCTTGCGGTCGGACTTCTCGATCAGGCCACGGTTTTCCAGGTAACGCATGAACTGCGCCTGGTAGATGGCGGCCAGCGGGCCCAGGCCCATCGACACGGTGGGGGTCTGCCAGAAGTCCGGCATCAGCCACGGGTGCGGGTACGAGGACAGGCCACCGCCGTCCACTTCCATGCGGAACTTGTCCAGCTGCTCTTCGCTGATGCGGCCTTCCAGGAAGGCGCGGGCGTAGATGCCCGGGGCGCTGTGGCCCTGGATGAACAGCAGGTCGCCCGGGTGGTTGTCGCTCGGGGCGCGCCAGAAGTGGTTGAAGCCCACGTCGTACAGGGTGGCACCGGAGGCGAACGAGGCGATGTGGCCGCCCAGGTCGCCCGGCTTGCGGTTGGCGCGGACCACGGTGGCCATCGCGTTCCAGCGGATGATGGAACGGATGCGCCATTCCAGCTCGGCATTGCCCGGGCTCTTGGCCTCGAACTGCGGCTCGATCGTATTGACGTATTCGGTCGTGGGAGAGAACGGCAGGTAGGCGCCCGAACGACGGGTCAGCTCCACCATGCCTTCCAGCAGCTGATGCGCGCGCTCGGAGCCCTCGACATCAATAACGGCCTTCAACGACTCGATCCACTCCTGGGTTTCCACAGGATTCGGGTCGTTGTTCAGCACCTCGTTCAACCAGTTCATTAGCGCTCCCATAACCGCACGCACGCGCGCGACTGTTGTATAGATATCTAGACCGCAAAGTGTAGCGCACCAAGGGCTTTCGTCACTTGGCTACGCTGGCGTATGGACGCATGCAGCCAGTGTCCGCAAGGCATGTCCCGCCTGTCTTCGGCGGGCCAGCAGGCGCGCTCCAGGCCGCTGCGGCGGGCCTTGGACCGCTTCGGGCACGTCGCGATTGCCCGCCTGGCGCATGTGCAGAACGAAGTGTTACCCAGGGCGATGACCGTTGTAGGGCACGGCCGACCGCGTGTGGGCCTGCGCCGGGGGCACCGCAGCTGAATGACTGATGCGGTGTCGCGCCCGGCTCTGGACCGGGCTGCGCCGGCCGCGCAAGGTGACGGCGAGTGTTGGCACTGCCGCAACGGCCCGCCGTCTGGCTGCCTCGCTCCCTTCCACAGTGGTCCCCGGGGCGCACCGCAAGGGCGCCCTTTCTGTGTACGTGGCCCAAACGCGGCACGGTTGTGGCCGGATCGACGCTTGCCGGCGGCCGTCCTATCGATATATCGTTTCGATACTCGTTACCGATATATCGAAATGAGCCGTTCCCCTTCCCCCAGAACCCGTTCCAGCGAATCGGACGTGCCCCGCCGCCATGGCCAGCCACGCGTGCTGAGCCGGGGCGACCTGCGCCTGCTGGTGCTGGCCCTGATCGGCGAGCAGCCGCGCCATGGCTACGAGCTGATGCAGTTGATCAGCAACCAGTTCCTGCAGGCCTACACGCCCAGCGCCGGCACCATGTACCCGCTGCTGGCGAGCTTCGAGCAGGCCGGCTGGGTGGCATCGGAGGAAGTGGATGGCCGCCGGGTGTTCCGCATCACCGCCGCCGGCGAGTTCGAGCTGAAGGTGCAGCGCACCCAGGTGCGCCTGGCCCAGCGACGGGCCTTCGACCGCGCCCGCGAGATCACCAAGGCATCGCTGCCGCCGCCGCTGGCCAGCGCCCTGCGTGACTTCAAGCGGGCGCTGGTGCATCACCACGGCCGCTGGGCCGAAGGCGAGGCCGAGCAGGTGGCCGCGCTGCTGTCGCAGGCATCGGCACTGATCAACGGCACCACCGGTAGCGAGCCCACCTCTTCAACGACCCAGCCAGACTGACTCCAGCCAGGTCTCCCCCTACGCCGCGCCCCCTGCGCGACACCTTTACAGGTACTCCCATGACTGAGCATCACAACGCGCGCCTGCGCCTGGATGTGAGATTCCGCGAACTGACGGTGCTGCGCACCGAGGTGGTCACCCCGCACATGCGCCGCGTCGTGCTGGGCGGCGATGATCTGGCCGGCTTCGATTCGCCCGGCGCCGACGACCACATCAAGCTGTTCTTCCCCAACGCCAGCGGCGAAATGGTGCTGCCGGTGCTGACTGCCGAAGGCCGCAGCTACCCGGACGGCAAGCAGCCGTCTCCGGCACGCGACTACACCCCACGCTGGTGGGACCACGACGCCGGCGAACTGGCCATCGACTTCGTGCTGCACGACCAGGGTATTGCCGGGCCATGGGCCGAACGGGCGCAGCCGGGCGACAGGCTGGTGATCGGCGGCCCGCGCGGCTCGTTCGTGGTGGCCGACAGCTACGACGCCTACGTGCTGATTGGCGATGAAACCGCGCTGCCGGCCATTGCCCGCTGGCTGGATGTGCTGCCGGAGGGCGCCGAGGTGCAGGCTTTCATCGAAGTGAGCGACGAAGCCGAGCGCCAGGACCTGCCGCAGTACGAGAACGTGCAGATTCACTGGCTGGAGCGCAATGGCTTCCCGGCGGCCAGCAGCACGCTGCTGGAAGACATGCTGACCGACTTCGAGGCACCGGAGGGCGACACGTTCTACTGGATCGCCACCGAATCGCGTCGCGCACGGATGATGCGCAAGTTCATCGAAGGCCATCTGGGCGTGCCGCGCGACTGGATCCGCTCGACCGGCTATTGGAAGGCGCACCCGGACGATACCGACGGCGACTGAGCGCGCCGCGTTTGCCTCAGTCTGCGTGAGCCGGGCATGGCCCGGCTCTGCAGCAGGCAGCCACCGGGATGTGTTGCTGTCGCCATCCGAACCGGTGCGCGGCCCAGATCTCCAGCGCCATCAGCAGCACAACGACCAGCCACGGCAGCAGCAGGCCGAAATACACGCCCGGCATCATGCCGTTGATCTGCGCTTTCACCAGCCGCAACACGCCGCGGGTGTGCAGCAGTTCGTCCACGCGCATCGTCAGCGCTTCGCGCACCACCGTCGGCTCCACGCCCAGTACACCGGCCTTGTCCACCAGGGTGTCTTCCACCAGCCCGCGCAGCACGCCTTCGCGCACCTTGCCGATCACCCAGCCACTGGCGCGTGCCAGTACGCCGTCACCCAGGCGATCCAGTACCGGCAGCGGGTGTTCGCTGAGGTAGGCCGAGGCGACGGCTTCGGCCACATCGCCCACCGTGCCTTCGCTGTGCAGCGCATCGCGCATGCGCGGGTCGTCAAGCGAGTCGGTGAACCCGTGGCTCCACTGGGCCACGAGCGTCTGCAGATGCGGCTGGAAATGGTCCATCTGCTGGAGCAGCGCGCGGTGCGCGCCCGCGGTGAAACCCAGCTGCAGGCCGAACAAGGCGGTGCCCAGCGGCAGCAGCAGCGCGTAACTGGCCAGCAGCCAGTGATGCCAGCGCCTGCGCCGCTGCAGCCAGCCGCGGCGGCGCAGCGCGTACCAGCCGGCCAGGCCGACCATGAGGCCCAGCAGCGCGCCCAGCACGCTGCCCACTGCCAGATCGAGCACGCTCAACCCGGCCCAGAATTCGTTCAACCAGTACTTCACGTCCTGCATGGCCTTACCTTCCGTGGATGAAACAGCAGGCGATTGTAGGACCGGGTTCACCCTCGGTGGCTCTTCGGCCCATGCCACGGGGTCAGACCCCTTGTCTCACGGAGCGGCGCATGACGCCGGCAGCGGATCGACCCGGGCAGATGCGACAATCGCGCTCCTTCCCAGTTGCAACGAGGCCCCTGTGGGCAAACTGACCTTGGCCGGCGTCGATGCGCTGCGCTCCCGCTTCAACGACGACGCCGCCTGTGATGGCGCGCTGGCGGCCTTCGCTGATCCGGCCGCCCTGCGTGCACCGCTGCGGGATCTGTTGGACGCCGAACGCCGGTTCCTGCAGGCCGAGTACGAAGTGGCGCAGGTAGCCGATGTGCTGCGCCGCGACCAGAAATACGCGCCGGTGGGCCGGCCGTCGGTGCATATCGTGCAGCTGCGCAAGCAGCAGGCGGCAACCAGGCAGGCCGCGTTGATCGCCCGTCAGGTGGTGGCGCAGGCCGCGCAGACCTTCGTGCGGGTGAGTGGCATGACGGTGAAGGCCAAGCAGAGCCCGAGCGAGGCGTGTGCAGCGTGGCTGGGCGCGCTGCGCTGAGCGCGCGTACCCGGTAGCGGCCAACGCGCGTTCCCGGCGCTCAAAAAAGAAGGCCCGCTTCGCAGCGGGCCTTCTGCCTTCTCACGACGAGTGAGCGGGGTGCATCAAGCCGCCGGCTTCTCGCCGGTGGCTTCGGTGGTGATGCGGATCTTCACTTCATCGCTGACGTTCGGGGCATAGGCGCCCACGCCGAAATCGCTGCGCTTGAGGGTGGTGGTGGCATCGAAGCCGGCGGCCGGAACCTTGGCCATCGGGTGCTCGCCGCCGCCGTTGATGGTGACGTCCAGGGTCACCGGCTTGGTGATGTCCTTGATGGTCAGATCGCCAGTGACGGTCAGCTTGTTGGTGCCGGCCGATTCCACCTTGGTGCTCTTGAAGGTGGCCGCCGGGAACTTGGCAGCGTCGAAGAAGTCGGCGCTCTTCAGGTGCTCGTCGAACTTGGCGGTGAAGCTGTTGAGGCCGCTCAGCGGCAGCTTCACTTCCACGGTGGACTTGGTCACGTCGGCGGCGTCGTACACCAGGGTGCCTTCGGCGTTGCCGAAGTGCGCGCTCGGGTTGGAGAAGCCGAAGTGGCTCCACTGCGCCAGCACGTCGGTGTGGCTCGGGTCGAGCTTGTAGGTACCCGAGGCGATCTGGATCGCTTCGGCGGCGGGCGCGGCAGCGGCAGCATCGGCAGCCGGGGTGGCGGCCGGCTGTTCGGTGGCGGCCGGAGCGGCATCAGCGGCCGGGACAGCGGTATCGGCCGGCTTGGAGCAGGCGGCGATGGCCAGGGTCAGGGCCAGCGGCAGCAGCAGTTTACGGGTGGCGCTCATCTGAGGAACTCTCCGGATCGTAGGGTGGGTACAGGGTGCAGCAATGGCCCGCCGCAACCGGCGGGCCCGAAACCGATACAGCGACTTACGCGATGCGCGCCGCTTCGTCGAACGACAGACGCGGCAGGCGCGGGAACAGGCCCGCCGGGTCACCGTACCCCAGGTTGACCAGGAAATTCGACTTGATGCTGGTGCCGGCGAAGAAGGCTTCATCGACCTTGGCCGGGTCGAAGCCGGACATCGGGCCGGCATCCAGGCCCAGCGCGCGCGCGGCCAGGATCAGGTAGGCGCCCTGCAGGCTGCCGTTGCGGATGGCGGCCTCGTGGCGGCCTTCCTGCGGGCCGTCGAACCAGGACTTGGCGTCGGCGTGCGGGAACAGGTACGGCAGCTTCTCGTGGAAATCCAGGTCGAAACCGATGATGACGGTGACCGGTGCGGCCATGGTCTTGTCATGGTTGCCTTCGGACAGCGCGGGGGCCAGCTTGGCCTTGGCTTCGGCCGACTTCACGAACACGAAGCGCGCCGGGCTGGCGTTGGCCGCGGTTGGGCCCCACTTCACCAGCTCGTACAGTTCCTGCAGCAGGCTGTCGTCCACCGGGGTGTCGAGGAAGGCATTCTGGGTGCGGGCGGTGCGGAACAGCTGATCCAGTGCGGCGGCGTCAAGCGCGTGGGACATCGGTGCATCTCCAGGGCGGCGAAGGGGAGTCAGTGCCCGCGGGCAACGCGGGGCGAAACGACCAGCCGCAGTGTAGAGTGTCGCGACTGTTGCAACACCCAGCAGGGCTGAAACGAATTAATGCCAATGGTGAAACGATCGAGCGCACCGTGGACGGTCACCGATGGCCGTGCAGGCAATGTCCGCCAGGCGGTCGCGCTGGCCTCGGCGCTGCGCCAGGGCACCTATCGACCCGTGGTACTACAGCCTCGGGCGCCCTGGCGCTGGGTCACCCCGCGGCGCCTGCCCGGGGATGCCAACGGCTACGGCGATGCGTTCGCGGCACTGGCTGCCGAGCCCCCTGCGCTGGCGATCGGCTGTGGCCGCCAGGCCGCCGGTGCGCTGCGCGTGCTGCGCGCCCGCGGCACGCAGGTGGTGCAGATCCTCGACCCGCGCATCGGCGCCAGGCATTGGGACGTGGTGGTGGTACCCGAGCATGATCGCCTGCGCGGCAGCAATGTGCTGACCCTGATCGGCAGCCTCAACCCGGTCGATGACGACTGGCTGGCCTGGGGACGGGCCGCGTTCGCCGGCTTCAGCACCCTGCCCGGTCCGCGCACTGCACTGCTGGTGGGCGGTCCGACGCCGCTGGCGCCCTGGGACGAAACGGCGATGGTCGGTGTGTTCCGCGCCCTGGCCGCGCAGATTCGCAACGAAGGCGGCAGCCTGCTGGCCACCACCTCGCGACGCACCCCGCCGGCACTGGCCGAGATCCTGCGCGCGACCTTCGCCGACCTGCCGCACGTGATCTGGGGCGATGGCGGCGACGGGGTGAATCCCTACGGCGGCCTGCTCGGCTGGGCCAACCGTGTGGTGGTATCGCCCGATTCGGTGAACCTGCTCTCTGAAGCCTGCGCCACGCGCATGCCGGTGATGGTGGCGCTGGCGGAGACCGCGCAGGGACGCCTCGCCCGCTTCCAGCAGCAGCTGCACGAGCGCGAGCGATTGCAGACACGCTGGCTGGACTGGCAGTACGACCGCATCGAACCACTGCGCGAAACCGCGCGCATCGCCGCCGAGGTCAGGGCGCGGCTGGCATTGGGGTAACGCCCCACCGTTGGCGGCGGGCGTGTTCCTGAACGGGTGGTTTTGGATTTGCCTTTGGTCGCGCGGATAATGGCCGATTCCCTGATTGCCCCTGGCTCGCCATGTCCGTGCGTCCCGCCCCCGTTTTTGCCCCACTGACCCCGCGCGCCCTGGTGCTGGCCGTGCTGGCGATGGGCGCGGTGGTGCTGCTGTCGAACGTGCTGGTGCAGTACCCGATCAACGACTGGCTGACCTGGGGTGCGTTCAGCTATCCCGTCGCGTTCCTGGTGAGCAATCTGATCAACCGTCGCTTCGGCCCGGGACCCGCCCGGCGCGTGGCCTGGATCGGTTTCGCGGTGGCGGTGCTGTTGTCGGTCTGGGTGGCGACGCCGCGCATCGCCATCGCATCGTGCTCGGCCTTCATCGTGGCGCAGCTGCTGGACATCACCGTATTCGACCGCCTGCGCCGGGGCAGCTGGTGGCGTGCGCCGATGGTAGCCACCACCTGCAGCGCGACGGTGGACACCACGATCTTCTGGTCGATCGCCTTTGCCGGTTCCAGTCTGCCGTGGGTGAGCTGGGCGGCAGGCGATCTGGCCGTGAAGCTGGCCATCGGCGTGTGCCTGCTGGCGCCGTTCCGCGCGCTGCTGTGGAAGATGGCGCCGCTGCGCGCGGAAAGCGCGCGGTGATTCCGCCGGGCATGGCCCGGCGGCCTCGCCGCCGATCAGCCGAACGGCAGGCCGGCCGCCCGGCAGGCCGCACTGATTGCTGCGCAGGCCGCTTCGATGGCCGGTGTGGTCGGTGCCAGCCGCGGGCGACGGTCCAGCGTGCAGGCCAGGCCCACATCCAGCAGAGTGGCATGCGCAGCGTGCAGTGCCTGCGCGGTGGCAACCGGCAGGAATTCCGCTGCGGCCAATGCATCGATCAACGACGGCGTATCGCGGGGTGACAGCAGCGCCGGTACCTGTGCACTGCGCTCGAGCACACCGGTCTGCAGCAGGAACTCCAGGTCCACCACGCCACCGGCGCCCTGCTTCAGGTCGATGCGCGCGGCATCGCTGCGGTCCAGTTCGGTGCGCATGCGCCCTCGCATCTTCAGCACATCGGCATAGAGGGTGGCGGGGTCGCGTGCACGGCCCAGGGTCTGCGCACGCACCTGCTCGAAGTCGGCCAGCAGGCTGGCATCACCGGCCACGCCGCGCGCGCGCACCAGCGCCTGATGCTCCCAGGTCCACGCGCGTTCGCGCTGGTATTCGGTGTAACTGGCCAGGGACGAGACCAGCGAGCCTTTGCCGCCGTCCGGCCGCAGGCGCACGTCGATGTCGTACAGGCGACCGGCGGCGGTGACCGCGCCGAGCAGGGCCATCACCTTCTGTGCCAGCCTCGCGTACCAGCGTCCCGGCTCCAGCGCGCGCGCGCCATCGCTGGCCTCCACGCCCGCCGGATGATCGTGCAGGAACACCAGGTCCAGATCGGAACCGAAGCCGAGTTCGAGGCCCCCCAGGCTGCCATAGCCGATGATCGCAAAGCGCCCGCCGGGAATGCCGCCGTGGGCGGCCTGCATGTCGGACTCGGCCATGGCCAGCACCGTGACCACCACCGCCTGCGCCAGCTCGGCCAGTTGGCGGGTGCTGTCGACCGCGCCCTGGCGGCCGTCCAGCGTGGCCATCGCCATGCGGAAACTCAGGGCCAGCCGGGTTTCGTTGAGCCAGCGCAATGCGGCCTCCGGATCTTCGACCGTCAGCGCCTGCTGGCATTCGGCCAGCATGCCGGCCGCATCCGGCATCGGGCCGGACACGCGCACGTCCAGCAGTTCGTCCAGCAGCAACGGATAGGCCGCCAGGCGCTCGGCCAGCAGCGCGCTGCGCGCCAGCACATCCACCAGCCGCGCCAGCGCACTGGGCTGTTCGTCCAGCAGGGCCAGATAACTGGTCCGGCGCAGCACCGCCTGCAGCAGGCCGAGTACGCGCTTGAGCGCGGCATCCGGTTGCGGCGAGCGCGTGGCGGCGTGCAGCAGCGCCGGCAGCACGCGGTCCAGCCGCGCGCGCGCGGCGTCGGACAGCGATTTCACGCCGGTGCTCTGCGCGAAATCGCGCAGCGACTGATCGGCGCCGTTCGCATCGAGGAAACCGGCTTCGGCCAGCAACGGCGCGTCACTGCCACCCGGCAGGCTGCGCCAGTAGTTGGCCAGCGCGTCCGGCGCCGCCTGGCCCTTGCGCGGTGCCAGCAATGCAGCGAACTCGGTGCTGACCCGCTGCTGCTGCACGGTCAGTGCGGCGCGCAGCGCCTCCCAGTCCGGGTAACCCAGGCCCAGGGCGATGCGCTCGCGGTCGATCGCATCGCTGGGCAGCACATGCGTCTGCGCATCGCGCAGCATCTGCAGCCGGTTCTCCAGGCGGCGCAGGAACAGGTAGGCCTGCTCCAGCGATGCGCCGTCTTCGGGCGCGATCTGGCCCGCCGCCACCAGCGCCTGCAGCGCCACCAGCAGGCGACGTTCACGCAGGGCCGGTTCGCGGCCGCCACGGATCAGCTGCAGTGCCTGGCACAGGAATTCGATTTCGCGGATGCCACCGGCACCGCGTTTGATGTCTTCATGCAGTTCGCGGCGGGCGACTTCAGCCGTGATCGCAGCTTTCATCTCGCGCAGTCCGTCCAGCGCGGTGAAGTCCAGATAGCGTCGATAGACGAACGGGCGCAGCGTCTGCAGCCACGCCTCACCGGCGGCGATATCACCGGCCACGGCACGTGCCTTCAACCAGGCGTAGCGCTCCCAGTCGCGGCCCTCCCGCTGGAAGTACTGGTCCATCGCAGCGAACGACAGCGCAACGCGGCCGGCACTGCCGAACGGGCGCAGGCGCAGGTCGACGCGGTGGCTGAAGCCATCGACGGTGGTTTCATCCAGCAGCTTGGCCAGGCGCTGGCCGAGCCGCGCGAAGTATTCTTCGGCGGCCAGCGGACGCGGTCCGTCCGATTCACCGCCCTGCGGGTAGGCGTAGACCAGGTCGATGTCGGAGCTGAAGTTGAGTTCGCCACCGCCGAGCTTGCCCAGGCCAAATACGACAAGTTGCTCGACGCGGCCCTCGTCATCACGGATCACGCCGTGGCGCTGTGCGAATTCCTGCTGCAGGGCGTCCAGCGCCAGCCGCAGGCAGTCTTCGGCCAGGGCGGTGGCGCCGGCCAGGGTCTGCACCACGTCATCCAACCCGGCCAGATCGCGCCAGACCAGGCGGGTCGACATCGCCGCACGCCAACGCCGCAGCTGCGCCGGCCATTCACCGGGCTGCACCGGGTCGAGCACCGGCGTCGGCAACGGCGGGCACCCCGGCTGGGCCAGTTGCGACAACAGGCCGGGCTGCCGCACCAGCGTGTCCAGAGCGAAGTCACTGGCGATGGCCAGGTGGGTCAGCAGGGGCCGCAGGTCGGCCGGAATCGGTTCCGGAACCACCTGGGCCAGGCGCGACAGGGCACGATCAACCAGGGGCTGCAGCGCGGCGGGCAGTTCGGCGGGGGCGAGGGTCATGCGTTGATTCTCGCGGCGCCGGGCGCCTTTGCCAACGGCGGGAAGTCGCTGCGCCGCCGTCCATCGCGCGCATTCATCCTGGGCAGCGGGCAATAAAAAAGCCCGCTTGCAGCGAACTGCCAGCGGGCTCTGCTCCCTCCCCCACGTCGGGATGCAGGGCCATCCTGCGGGCTGCGAAAGGACTTTGCACGCTGCACTGCAAAACAGAACCGGCGGGTATGGATAGCCCCGCCCGCGAAAAGCCATTCCACGAAGGTAGCCCCCCCGTACGCCGGGGGATGGCCGATAATCGAGGCTCCCCCCAGAAACACTGTCGTCATGTCTGTTGATCGCATCGCCAACGCGCGTCTCCGCGACCGCGTGGTCTCCGCCGAGGCCGCAGCCGCGCTGATCCAGCCGGGTGAAACCGTGGCCATGAGCGGGTTTACCGGCTCGGGCTATCCCAAGGCCGTCCCCGTGGAACTGGCGCGCCGCATCGAAGCGGTGCATGCCCAGGGCCAGCCCTTCCAGATCAAGCTGATGACCGGCGCCTCCACCGCGCCGGAGCTGGACGGTGCGCTGGCCAAGGCCGATGGCATCGCCATGCGCATGCCCTTCCAGAGCGACCCGGACGCGCGCAACCGCATCAATGAAGGCAAGCTGGATTACATCGACATCCACCTCAGCCACGTTGCCCAGCACGTCTGGTTCGGCTTCTACGGCGAGATCGACACCGCCGTGGTGGAAGTCTCGGCCATCCGCGAGGACGGCTCGCTGGTGCCGTCCACCTCGGTCGGCAACAACAAGACCTGGCTGGACCTGGCGAAGAAGGTGATCGTCGAGGTCAACGAGTGGCAGCCGGCCGGCGTCGATGGCATGCATGACATCTACTACGGCACCGCGCTGCCGCCGCATCGCAAGCCGATTCCGCTGGTCAACGCCAACGACCGCATCGGCGATACCGCGCTGCGCTGCGACCCGGACAAGATCGTGGCGGTGGTCCGCACCAACGGCCCGGACCGCAACAGCCCGTTCAGCCCGATCGATGCGACCAGCGAGCAGATCGCCGCGCACCTGATCGACTTCCTCAAGCACGAAGTGAAGCACGGCCGGCTGCCGCCGAACCTGCTGCCGCTGCAGTCCGGCGTGGGCAATATCCCCAATGCGGTGCTGGCAGGCCTGGCCAGGAGTGGTTTCCGTGATCTGGCCGCGTTCACCGAGGTGATCCAGGACGGCATGCTCGACCTGCTGCGCGACGGCGTGCTGAGCTATGCCTCGTGCACGGGCTTCGCGCTGAGCCCGCAGGCCAACGAGACGTTCAAGGAGAACATCGACTTCTACCGCGAGCGCATCATCATGCGCACGCAGGAAATCTCCAACCATCCCGAGCTCGTGCGCCGGCTGGGCTGCATCGGCATGAACGGCATGATCGAGGTGGACCTGTACGGCAACGTCAATTCGACGCACGTGATGGGCACGCGGATCATGAACGGCATCGGCGGCTCTGGTGACTTTGCCCGCAACGGGTTCCTGTCGGCGTTCCTCAGCCCGTCCACGGCGAAGAACGGCACCATCTCGGCGATCGTGCCGATGGCCAGCCACGTCGACCACACCGAACACGATGTCTCGGTGATCGTCACCGAGCAGGGCCTGGCCGATCTGCGCGGCCTGACCCCGCGCAAGCGTGCGCAGGTGCTGATCGACCGCTGCGCGCACCCGGATTTCCGCCCGCAGCTGCAGGACTACTTCGACCGCGCCAGCCGTGAGAGCTATGGCAAGCACACCCCGCACCTGCTGCCGGAAGCGTTGTCCTGGCACCAGCGGTGGCTCGATACGGGCACGATGAAGGGTTGAGGCATAGGGTTCGCGGGGCATGGCCGGGCGCTACCGTTGCATTGTCCCTGGTAGCGCCGGGCCATGCCCGGCGACCAACGCAACGCATCAACCGCGCAGGCTCGCCAGTGATTCGGCCTGCAGGCGCTCGTAGATGTCGAACTCATCGTTCACCGGCACGCCCAACGCCTGCTCGAACGCTTCGCGGTTGGCATGTGCGGCATAGGCGCGCTGCTCTTCGCCCCCCAGGTTCGACTGGAAGATGCCTGCGGCGCTGACCGGCAGGAAATCCTCGTAGACGATCGGGTCGGCCACCACCAGCCCCGCCGCGATCAGGGCTTCCGCCGGCAGGTCACCGATCCCGCCAGGCGCGGCGCGGCCGGCCTCGGTCAGCTGGTAGCGGAAGTAGCCCAGACCCTCGCGGCGCAGGGTGTCATGGTCGTCCGGGAACGCTGCGAACGCTGCCTGCAGGCGCTGGCCATAGTCGCCACCGGTGCTGCCGGCACCTTCGCTGTTGCGCGCCTGCGCCAGCAGCTGGTCGTACAGCGCGCGCCCCTTCGGCGTCAGGGCCAGGCCACGCTGCTCGATCTCGCCGAACCGCGCGGTGTGGGTGCCGGCATCACCGCCCTGGTCATCGGGGAAATGCACGGCTTCTTCCAGCGCTTTGAAACTGGTCTGCCGCAGCAGGATCGGACAGGCGCGGCGCGGCGGACCTTCGATGACCGCCTTGGCGGCCATGCCCTGCTCGATCATCGCCGCCTGCGCGGCATCGATGTCCAGCGTGCGCGGGGTCAGGTGGTTGATGTGCGGGCCACGGAAGCTGACCACGTCGGCCACCAGCCGGTGTGCCTGGTGCAGCGCATGGTAGGTCGGCAGGTCGACGGTGGCGTCACCGTGCCAGCGGAAGGTCTCCAGCGCCTCCGCTACGAAGCGCTCGGCGTCGTGCTGCGACAGCCCGCCATCGCGCTCGGCCTGGTCGATCAGGGCCAGGGCGGCATCGGTGAAGATGCGGCGGCGGGCCAGGATCTGTGCCGACTGCGCACGCAGGGCCTCGTCCTCGATCAGTTCCAGGCGCAGCAGCGAGGTGAACACGCGGAACGGATTCTGCGCCAGCGCCGCACCGGTGAGCGGGCGAAACGCGGTGGAATGCACCGGCACCCCGGCCACCGACAGGTCGTAGTAGCCGACCGGAAACATGCCCATCACCGCGAACAGGCGGCGCAGGGTGGCCAGCTCCTGCACGGTGCCGACGCGGATCGCGCCGTGCCGCTCCTCGTCCAGCCGGCCGCGCTCATCGTTGCGCTGCAGCTGCGCAGCCAATGCAGGGTCCTGCGCCAGCACCTGCGCGTTGATCCGCTCCACCAGTTCCACCAGCGTGCCGTACAGCGGCACTTCGGTGCGGTACATGCGGGACATGGCCTGGGCGAACAGGCGGCGGATCACATCAGGCGAAACGAAAGAGGCGCTCATCAGTCACTCGATTACGGGAACGGGGAACAGCTCGGACCCGTATTGTCGCCGGAGCGCGGGGCCGGCGGCGATATGCAGAGCAGCATGGAGCGGACCGGCGCTACCGGTTGAGCTGGCGCTTCAGGGTGGCATCCAGGATGATCGGCCGGTCCCAATGCTCATAGCTGGCCACGATGGCGTGGCGCACGGCGCGGTAGTGCAGGTTGTCCGGTGCCTTGGGCATCCGCTTCACCACGGCCTGCCAGCCGCCGGCCGGGTCACGGCTGAAGGCACGCACGCTGTCGCGGCAGGTCTGGCCGCTGGCCTTGGCCCAGAAGCAGGCGAAGTACAGGTCACCCGCCTGCCAGCCGTGGGTGCTGAACAGCGCGCTGACATAGCCACGCGGCACATCGGCATAGCGCGAGACCTCGTCGAGGAAGGCATCGGGGTAGCGCTCGGCGTAGTGGTTGATGTCGCGCAGCTGGGCGTCGATCCAGCGGTCGCCGGTGTCCACCTCATAGGCTGCCGAGCGTTCGGCCGTCTGCTGTGCCAGCACGGTGGCCGGCGCCAGCAGCAGGAGCATCAGCAGCGTGAGCAGGCGAGCATTCATGCCCCGATTCTGCCGCAGCCGTCGCGCCCTGTCAGGCCGCGACGCTGGCCTTGGCTTCGATCGCGGCCAGTGCGGCCGGCCAGTCCCAGGCGGTATCGGCGCTGACCATGCGCGGCTCGTCGTCGGCCACGCCATGCTGGGTCTCGTGCGCCCAGGTGACCGCATAGGGCGTATGGATGCCCCAGCCCCCCAGCGTGACCACCGGCTCGATGTCCGAGCGCAGCGAATTGCCGACCATCACGAAGCGCTCGATCGGCAGGTCGAACTCGGCCAGCACGCGGGCATAGGTCGCCGGGTCCTTCTCCGAGACGATCTCGATGCGCGGGAACAGTTCATGCAGCCGGGCAACGTTGATCTTCGCTTCCTGGTGAAACAGGTCGCCCTTGGTGATCAGCACCACCGGATAGTGCTCGGCGATGGCCGCCACCGATTCACGCACACCGTCGATCAGCTCGACCGGATGGCGCAGGGTGTCGTGGCCGATATCGAGGATGCGCTGGATGTCCCTGGCCTCGATGCGCTGGCCGGTGATGTCGATGGCCGCCTCGATCATCGACAGCGCCATGCCTTTCACGCCGTAACCGAACACACCCAGGTTGCGCTGCTGCACTTCCAGCAGGTGACGGGCGGTCTGGGTGTCGTGCACGTCGATGTAGCGCGACAGCAGGTCAAGGTAGTCCTGCTCGGCCTTGCGGTAGTAGTCCTCGCTCTTCCACAGCGTGTCGTCACCGTCAAAACCGACCAGGCCGATGGCGCGCGCGGGCGCAGGCGTGGAGGTGTTCATCGGACAAGGATACAGGCGCGGCGAGGGCGAAAAAAACCCGGGCGGCTGGCGCCGCCCGGGTACCCATGCACCGGTTGTCCCGAATCAACGGTGGATCAGCGGCCCTGTGCGGCGCCGCCGGCACCGGCCTGCTGGGCGGCCACATAGGCCTTGTACTCATCGGCGCTCAGCTCGCCGTCCTTGTTGGCATCGGCCTGGTCGAACACCTGGGCAAGGCCGGCGTTGACCTGTGCCTCGGACTTGCTGATGGTGCCGTTGCCGTCGGTATCGATGCTGGCCCAGGTCTGGCCGCCGCCGCTGGCCTGCGCCGACGCGGCCGCCGCTGCGTCAGTGGCCTGGTTCGCGGCCTGGCCTGCCTGCGCGGCGGCCTGCTGGGCCTGCGCTGCATCATTCTGCGCCTGTGCGGCCTGCTGCTGCGCGGTCTGCGCCATGGCCGGAATGGCCAGTACGCTGCCGGCGGCGACAATCAGGGCGATCAGGGGCTTGCGGTTGCGAATGGTCATCAGGGATGTCTCCTTGGGGTGGTGTTGCGCGGCCTGTTGTTTCCGCACGGCACCTACCCTGCCACCCCGTTTCTGAATCGATTTTGCGCCGCGACCGGCATCCACACGCGCGGTTAACCACTGCCCGGCGTGCATGCATTAGCGCGGTGGTTAGGGTGGAGTGATCGGCCCATAAGGCGAACATTCAACGCCCTTGGATTTAACTCGCAGGCAACGAAAAACCTGCGTCAGTCGACGTTCTGGGACGATGACCGCGAACTGAACAACACCCATCCCAGCGCCACACCGGCGAGCGCTCCGGCGATCTCCAGCACCACGCGGCTGCCGAGTTCGTTGGGATCGTGGATGGTGGCCAGGAACAACCGCGCATACAGCGGCGACTCCAGCCGCACGATTCCCATGTAGAAGAGCTTCCATGCATCGATGCCGGCCGAGATCACCACGGCGATGACGCACGACCAGCCGATGGCATGGCCTACCGTCCAGTGCAGCAGGCGGCACAGCCGATGCCAGAGCAGGTACACCAGCAGGCCAACCAGCAATGCGATGGCGCCAGCTTCCAGGGTACCGAGCAGGCCGAAATGCAGGGGAAGATTCATCGGGTGCGCAGGAGGGGAAAGGCGGCCAGTGTACGACGGAGGGTCTCGGCGGCGCGGACCCGCCGGTGCTGCTATCGAACGGGCACGTCGTAGGCGGTCATCGGGTCCGGCTCGGGCTGCAGCGTGTAGTGCCACCACTCCTGCGCATAGTTGCTGAAGCCATGCCGGGCCATCGCCTGCAGCAGACGGGCACGGTGGGCCCGCTGTGCGTCATCCAGGCCCTCGGCCGCGGTGTGCGCCCGCGGACCGAAGAAATCGAAATCGGTGCCCATGTCCAGCGGCGTGCACGTGTCGCGCCGGCACGCCAGCAGGCCGACGTCCACGGTGGCGCCGCGACTGTGGCCCGAGCGCTCGGCGATGTAGCCTTCGCTCAACAGCTGCGGCTTTTCCAGATCCGGATACTGCAGTGACTTGCGTGACTGCTCCACGGGGTCATGTGCCCAGGCCACGAACGCCTGCACCGCGCGCACCGGGCGATAGCAGTCGTAGATGCGCAGAGCGAAGCCCTGCGCGCGCAGATCCGCTTCGACCCGTGCCAGTGCGGCCGCGACCGGCGCCAGCAGATAACAGGCCGGCGCTTCATAGCCAGGCACGCGTGCGCCCGTGAAGTTGCCGGTGCCCGCATAGCGGATGTCCAGCTCGATTCCCGGCGACACCGTGCGGATCTCCACCAGTCCGGCCTGCGACGCATCGGTGGCCGACGATAGGCGCGGCGCCTCACTGGCGTGCGCGGGGCTCGCCAGTGCAGTCGCCAGTGCGAGTGAAATGCAGATCCTGGAAGTCATAGCTGAAGTCGATGTCCGGGTCGATCGCGCGCAGTTGCAGGGACGGCACCGGGCCATCGCCGGGCTGCAGCCACGCCTGCGCGTCCTCACCCAGCGTATCCCAACGCAGCAGCCAACGCTGCTGCAGCTGCATCACCCGGGCGTGCAGGCGAGGCGATTTCTCCACGCGGAACCGCAGGCCGTCGGGGCCTGGGCACAGCCAGGCGGTTCCCAGCCACGGATCCGCATAGCGGCCCTGCCACTGCGGCAAGGCCGTGCCGGATACGGCGCGCGCACCTTCCGTCGAAGGCGCCACATGCCCCTGCGCACGCTTGGACGCCTGCGCGCGCTCCAGTTCATCGAGGTAGTCGGCGGCACGCCTGCGGTCCTGCGGCGCGGTGTACGCCTTCAGCATCGACTGCATCAGCGCCGTACGTGCCTGCTCGCCCTCGCCATTGATCAGGATCACCACGCCGATGCCACGGTCGGGCAGCAGGGCCAGCGACGAATACATGCCGGACAGGGTGCCGGTATGCGCCATCTTCCAGTGGCCATCGATGTCCGACAGGCGCCAGCCGTAGCCATAGCCATGGACGTGTGCGTTGTCCCAGCGCCGCTGCATGTCACCCAGCGGCATCGGCATGTGCAGCGTCCACAGCGCGCGCCGCTGTGGCGTGTCCAGCCAGTCCGGCACCAGGTCGGGATCCAGCAGCACCTGCATCCAGCGCGTCATGTCGCGCAGCGAGCAGCGGATGCCACCGGCCGCCATCGATGGCAGATCGGCGCTGATCTCACCGTCGGCGTTGACCACCGTCGTGCGGCCGTCGCGCCGCGCATGCGGCTGGGCGACGTTGCCGACGTCGCGCACCGACCAGCGGCCGACCTGGCAACGGGCCATGCCCAGCGGCTCAAACACCTGCTCGCGCATCAGCTGGTCATAGGGCTTGCCCCCTGCGGCAGCAGCCACTTCACCGGCGACCACGTACATCAGGTTGTCGTAGGCATAGCCGCTGCGGAAGCTGGTGACGGGTTTCAGATGCGCAAGCCCGGCGATGATGTCGGCGCGGGTGAAGGCATTGGGCTCGGGCCACAGCATCAGGTCACCGGCGCCCAGCCCCAGGCCACTGTTGTGGATCAGCAGATCACGCACCTGCATCTGTTGCCCCACCCAGGCGTCGTGCATACGGAAGCCGGGCAGATGCCGCTGCACGGGGTCATCCCAGCGCAGCCGGCCCTGCTGCACCAGCCGTGCCAGCAGCGCGGCGGTCATCGCCTTGCTGTTGGAGGCGATCTTGAACAGCGTGTCCTCGTCAATGCGACCGCCATCGCCCCGCATGCCCTCGGCATGGCGGTACACCACCTGTCCCTGGTCCACCACCGCCACCGCCACCCCAGGCAGGTGCTCGCGTGCGACAACGGTGGCGATATCGGCATCAAAGCGCGCGGGCTCCGCCGGCGCAGCAGGCGAGGTGGCAAGTGCAGCAAGGACGATCAGCTGAAGCACAGGCCCGCTCCCTTGTGTCATTGCCCGCGCCGCCCCTTCGAGCGGCGCGGGCACAGCGTCAGTAGCTCCAGGTCACCGTCAGCTGCGCATAGCGCGGCGACTGGAAGCCGGTGCCATAACGATACAGCGGGTTCGGCGTACCGATGCTGTCCTGCGGCTCGTAATCCTGGTCCACCGTCACCACACGCTGCTGGTTGAGTACGTTGTACACCGCCAGCTTCAGGCGCAGGTCGGTGGGGATCGGCACCTTGTACGACACGCTGACGTCGAGGTCGTAGGTCCACGGCGTGCGGCCATCGCCACCGCGCGGGGAATGCACGAACACGCGCTCGGACGGCACGCTCGCCTGGCAGTTGGAGACGCACACGTAATAGCTGTGGAAGTCGGTGTCGTCGAACGGATTGCCGGCGCCGAAGCGGGTGATCGGGCTGCCCGACTGCACGCCCAGCGTCGCCGCCACGCTCAGGTTCTCGGTCAACGCATAGCTGCCACGGAACTTGAACTGATGCCGCCGGTCATTGGCCAGGTAGCCATAGCCGCCGTAGTTCACCCAGGGGTTGTCGAAGTTCTCGGTACGACCGGCATCGGCGAAGTCGGTATCGGAGTTGACCGGGCCTTCGGCGTTGCCACGGCCGTAGGCCAGCGTATAGGACGCATTGAAGCCCCACTTGCCATCCCAGGCGCGATCGACCTGCAGCTCCAGCGCCTTGTAGTCGCGCTTGGGCTTCACCCAGCCGCGCTGGCCGACATAGTTGCCGTCATCGTCATACAGCGCCCAGCCTTCCTTCGACGTATCGATGCTGATCCAGCCGTCGTTGCTGCCGTCGCAGTTGGTATCGCCCCAGACGGTATTGCTGCGCCCGGGATTGCCCATGATCCAGACGCTGTCGATGGCACCGCACTGGCCGGTGGCGGTGATGTTCATGTCATCGATCGCGTTGTGCAGGCGCCGATAGGTCACGCTGGCACCGACCGACCAGGCTTCGTTGATCATCTGCTGGAAGCCGAGGATCGCCTCGTCCTGGTAGACCGGGTCCATGTCCCGGTTCACTTCGGCACGCAGGTCCGGCACGCTGCCATCACCCTGCGAATTGTCGACCGGCCCGATCTGTGCCCCCAGGTTCGGCACGTTGTTGGCGGCACCGCTATAGCCGAGGAATTCGTACCAGGTGCGTTCGTCCAGGAAGCCACCGGCCTGCTTGATGTTGATGACGTTGGCCACCGGCAGGAAGTAACGGCCAAGGTTGCCGAACACCTTGGTGGTGCCATCACCGCGCACGTCCCACGCGAAGCCCAGGCGCGGGGCCAGCATGTCGTCGATCTTGATGTAGCTGCTGCCGTCGCCGCCCTTGTTGTCGAAGGCTTCCAGGCGCAGGCCCATGTTCAGCAGCAGGTTCGGGGTGACCTGCCAGTTGTCTTCCAGGTAATACGCCGAGTTGATGGTTTCAAACGAGCCATCCACTTCATACCGGCGGGTGCGCGCGACCAGGCCACTGGCCGGCACGATGCCCCCATTGAGCGAGCTGCCCGGCGTGCGGTAGTAGATGTCGTAGCGGAAACCACCCGGACCGGGATAGGCGCGGCTGTAGTCGGAGGTGTTCTCTTCGCGGTCCAGGCCGAAGCGCAGCAGATGGTCGCCCAGGGTCCACTCGAAGTCGGCGCGTGCGGCCTTGCGCGTATCCAGTGCCGATTCCAGCAGCGAGCTGCTGGTGCAGCTGCGGTCGCCCTGCAGCTGCGAGGGCACGCCCTGGCTGGCGGTACGGTTGTCGAACACGCGGTTGCAGTTTTCGTCCATCAACGAGCTCTGCGCGCGGTTGCGCTTGTTCTCGCCATACATCAGTTTCATGGTCAGGTCGTTGTTGACCTGCCAGCTGTAGGTGCCCGACCAGTTCCTGCCGCCCACGGTGTTGTAGATCTGGTTGCTGCGCTCGCCTACCGTCTGGCCACTGGCATAGTCGTAGTTGTAGACATCGGTAAGCGTCTTGCTCTTGTCCGAGAAGCCGAACAGCGACAGCATCTGGTTGTCGGTGATCTGCCAGTCGATCTTGCCGCCCCAGAACGGGTCATCGGCCTTGCCCTGGCTCAGGCGCGTACCAGCGTCGTTGGTCGAGGTTGGCCGGTAGTCACGGGCTTCGTACATGCCGAAGAAGAACAGCCGGTCCTGGACCAGGGCACCGGAGGCGAACACGTTGAGCGCACTGCGGCTGTAGTCGTCGCGGCTGGCGGTGATGTAGCGGCTGCCTTGGCCGTCATAGCGGTCGCGGGCCTGCGACTGCCACGCGCGGGGTTCGAACACCAGCTCGGCACCGGCCTTGAAGTCGTTGCTGCCCGAGCGGGTGACGGCGTTGATGACGCCACCGGTGCTGCGCCCGAACTCCACCGAATAGCCTCCGGTCTTGACCTGGAACTCCTGGTAGAAGGAGAACGGTACTGACGAGAAGCCCACCCGGTTGTAGAAGTCGGTGACGTTCAGTCCATTGATGTACACGGTGTTCTCGGCCACTGACGAGCCGCCGAACGAAATGCCCTGCCCGCCCAGCGAGCCCTTGCCCTTCACTGCGCCCGGCGCCAGCAGCGCGACGGCGGTGATGTCACGGTCCACCGGCAGGCGCGACAGCTCCTCGCGGGTGATGTTGGTGGCCGATTCGGTGGACTTCACATCCACCATCGATACCACCTGCGGCGCGCGCACCTCCACCGTTCCCAGGGTACTGACCGCACCCAGCGGCACATTGACGGTGGTTGCGCTGCCCAGTCCGACGGTGACCTGGCCGACGCGGCTGGCACCGCCGCCGGGCAGGCTCACCTCCATCTCATAGGTGCCCACCGGCAGCAGCGGAATGCGATAGCTGCCGTTGGCATCGGCCTGTACCGAGCGGACGAAGCCGGTGGCCGGATTGCGCACCGTGACCGTGGCGCCGGCGGGAACCTGGCCGGCATCGCTGACCAGCCGGCCGGCGACGGAGCCATCCTGCGCGAAGGCGCCGGGCGCGATCACGCCCAGACAGGTGCCCAGGGCGACGCACAGCGCCGCCCGCTTGATGTTGTATGCCTTCATCCCCTGCTCTCTCCTGCAAGAATTGAATGGTGCCGATGGTGGTGTGTCGCGCTAGCGTTGCCCGGCGGGCAGTACCTGCCACTGGAAGTCGTAGCTCCATTGGTCGAAGTACAGGTTGCCGCCTGCCCACTCGGCCTCGCCGCGCTGCGAGTCGACCGTTTCCGAGCGGAAATGCTGTTTGGCCGGCACGAACGGCTGGCCGAAATCGTCGTTGAAGGCGATGCGGTAGCCGTCGAGGCCACCTAGGTAGAAATCGCGCAGCGCAGGTACATCGCTGGTCAGTGCGCCGGTGGTCACATCCATCGGCAGCCAGCCATACGGCGCCAGATAGACCTGTCCCCAGTCATGCAGGTTGTTGTAGCCGCTGCCATCGTCGGAGAACACCATGCCCGACTGCCAGCGCGCGGGAATGCCGTTCATGCGCAGCAGCGCGATCAGCAGCAGCGTCTGCTGGCCGCAGTCGGCATGGCCGGCACGCAGCGCGTAGTCGCTGATGTTGCTGAGGGTGGAATACTCGCGTGCGCCGGCCCATGGGATGCGATCGACCGCCGCGAACAGCCTGCGCACGATCTCGTAGGGGCGTGTTTCGCCCTGCAGCACCTGGTCGGAAAACAGTTTCAATGCCGGCGTGAAACGCACATGCGGCAAGTGTTCGCTCAGGTAAGGCTGCAGCGCGGCGTCGGCCGGTGTCGGCTGCACCCGGGCCGGATCGATTGCCGTGTGGCGGGCGAACAGGGTGACGGCATAACGGATCTCGAAGCGCGTGGGCTGCCCGGCGACGGCCTTCGCTTCCAGATAGGCGGTGCGCTGCAGGGTACCGGCGGGTGCCACGCGTGCTTTGTCCGGTGTACTGCCAAGCCATTGCACGCGCTCCTGCTGGCCCGGAATCTCGCGCGGATAGGGAATCCAGGCGCGAACGGTTTCGCCCGCCGGGACCGCATCGGCCTTGACCGTGAGCGACTGCGTGAACGCGATGCGCTGCGGCAGCACCGAGCCCTGGCCGCTTTGACCGGCAGCAGCAACGACACGTGCGTGGTGCGCGTTGAGCACTTCATTCGGGCCCGGAGACGGCATCGGTGCATCGGCGCGGCGGCGTGCACGCGCTTCATCGCTGAGCAGGAACAGGTTTGAGGGCGCGCGTTTGAAGTACGCGCGCCTGCCATCGATATCGAGGTGCTCGATCAGCCCCAGCTGGTCCCAGCGCGCGAACTCCTCGTCGGTCAGATCCGGAATCCAGCGACGCACCGCCGCTTTGGCCGCCGCTTCGTCGAGGGAAAAATCCAGGCGGATGCGGCGCATGCGCTCGCGCTGGAATGCGTCTTCGGCAGCATCGTGCCCGGTCGCCAGCAGCGCCTGGGCGTCGCTGAAGCGCCCGCTGTCGATCAGGTCGATCACCTGCAGCTGCCGGCTGTCGCGCGCGTCTGCCGCGTGCGTGGCCGACGCCCACAGCAGCAGCGCGGCACACAGGCCGGCGGCGGCAGGCAGACGCGGTTTGCGAACGGCAGGATCCACAGCGACACTTCCCAAGCGCGGGTGGTAACGGCTGTGTAACACGGGCCGGAGGACCGGTCAATAATTTATTCTTGCTTTCGCAGGCGAAAGGAATAAATATTCCTTAAGGCATTCGAGGAGGGTGTGCTGCGCATGATCCTGGCTTCCCGCGAACCGCGCCGGCAGTGGCCGCGCCGGTTGACCCTGGCCCTGTGCCTGTTCGCCGCACCGGCCTTCGTGCAGGCTGCCGCGCCCGATCCGGGCGCGCCGCTGCCGTATGTGATCGGTCTGCACGAGGCTTACCTGACCCCGGACTACTGGGCCGCCCGGCTGGACGATGCCGATGCGCCGATCCTCGACCGCGCACAGATCCAGGCGCAGAACGCACGGATGCGCGCAGAGGATGCCCATATCCAGGACATCGCCGCCCTGCCCGCCCAGCTGGATGCGGCACAGGTACGCAGCAGCATCACGGCGCTGTCGAGCTGGCCCACGCGTACGCTCTACAACGCCAAGGGGCAGGCGATCGCGCCGGCAGTGCGCAAGGCCATCGAAGCCAACCTCGGCCTGGATGCGATTCCCGCACAGGTGGCGCCCGACTACGGGCTGGTGGTGAAGCGTGCCGCACTGCGCACCTTCCCGACCCGCGAGCGGGTCTTCAGCACGGTGGGCGATACCGATATCGATCGCTTCCAGGAATCGGCGCTGTTCCCCGGTGACAAGGTCGCCGTGGTCCATCGCAGCAGCGATGGCCGCTGGTTGTTCGTGCACAGCGAGCGTTACAGCGCATGGATCGAAACGGACGCCGTGGCCACCGGCGACAAGACCAGCGTGCTCGGCTATGGCAGCGCCGGCCCGTACCGCATCGTCACCGGCGCCACCGCGCACACCGTCTACACGCCGGAAGAGCCGCGCGTCTCGCGCCTGCAGCTGGACATGGGCGTGCGCCTGCCGGTGCTGGCCGACTGGCCTGCGGCCACGCCGGTCAACGGCCAGCAGGCCCACGCCTCATGGGTGGTGCAGCTGCCCGTGCGCGAGGCCGATGGACGACTGAAGCTGGTTCCGGCACTGCTGCCGCGCTCGCAGGACACGGCCGCCGATTACCTGCCGCTGACCCCTCGCCGGCTGTTGCAGCAGGCGTTCAAGTTCCTGGGTGAGCGCTATGGCTGGGGCCATGACTACGATACCCGCGACTGCAGCGGCTTCGTTTCGGAAATCTACCGCAGCTTCGGCGTGCTGCTGCCGCGCAATACCAGCGCCCAGGCGATCAGCCCGGCACTGGATCGCCTGCCGTTCACCAGCAGGGATGGCAAGGCCGCGCGCGAACGTGCCGTCACCGGCCTGCAGGTCGGTGATCTGGTCTACATCCCCGGCCATGTGATGATGGCCATCGGCCACGTCGACGGCCGCACCTGGGTCATCCACGATACGGCCGGCGGCAGCTGGTTCGGCGCCGACGGCACGCGTGTGCAGGCCCATCTCAATGGTGTTTCGGTCACGCCGCTGGAGCCGATGATGGCCAGCGACACGGTCCGCTACATCGACCGCATCACCAACATCCAGCGCCTGCGGGCCAAGACCCCTGAATGAAGATCACCGCCATTGAACTGGGCATGCTGCGCGTGCCGCTGAAGACCCCCTTCAAGACCGCCCTGCGTACCGTGGAAACCGTGGAGGACGTGGTGGTGCTGATCCGCACCGACAGCGGCCACACCGGGTACGGCGAGGCGCCGGCCACCGCGGTGATCACCGGTGATACGCATGGCTCGATCATCGAAGCGATCCGCCACTTCATCGCTCCACGCCTGATCGGGCAGGACGTTGCTAACCTCAACCGCCTGTGCGGGCTGGTGCAGACGTCGATGGAGCGCAATACCAGCGCCAAGGCCGCAGTGGAGATCGCCCTGTACGACCTGTGGGCGCAGCTGCATGGTGCGCCGCTGTACCAGATGCTCGGCGGCGGCGACCCGGTCATCACCACCGACATCACCATCAGCGTGGACTACATCGACAAGATGGTGGCCGATTCGCTGTCGGCGATCGAGCGTGGCTTCGAGTCGCTGAAGATCAAGGTCGGCAAGGACATCGGCCTGGACATCGAGCGGGTCAAGGCGATCCACGCGGCGGTTGAAGGCCGCGCCCTGCTGCGCCTGGACGCCAACCAGGGCTGGACCGCCAAGCAGGCGGTGCACGCGATGCGCACGCTGGAGGATGCCGGGGTGGTGCTGGAGCTGCTGGAGCAGCCGGTGAAGGCCGCCGACATCAGTGGCCTGAAGTACGTGACCGACCGGGTCAACACGCCCGTCATGGCCGATGAGAGCGTGTTCAGTCCCAGCCAGGTGATGGACCTGATCCAGCAGCGCGCGGCGGACATCATCAACATCAAGCTGATGAAGACCGGTGGCCTGTCCAATGCCATCCGCATCGCCGACATCGCCGGCATCTACGGCGTGCCGTGCATGATCGGCTGCATGATCGAATCGAGCATCAGCGTGGCCGCGGCCGTGCACCTGGCCGTGGCCAGGAGTGATGTGATCACCAAGGTCGACCTGGACGGCCCTTCGCTGGGCCAGTTCGACCCGGTCAGCGGCGGGGTCAACTTCAACGAGTCGGAGATCACCATCAGCGATGCGCCGGGGCTGGGAATCACCGAGGTGCGCGGGCTGGAGATGATCACGCCGCCGCGCTGGTAGGCCGCTGCACGGGCGCTACCGCCGACCGTTGATCCCGCTTACCCTTCCTGCAACCGGACCCACGCTGAGCCCCATGCCACCCCTGGTGAAAATCCGCTCCGAGCGCGGGCAGATGTCGGCCATCGAACGCCGCATCGCCGACTTCATCCTCGACAACGCGCACCTGCTGCGCGACTACTCGTCGCAGCAGCTGGCCAGCGCGCTGGGCATCAGCCAGTCCAGCGTGGTGAAGTTCAGCCAGAAGCTGGGCTTCAAGGGTTACCCGGACCTGAAGTACTCGATCGGCCAGGACGTGGCGCGCGCCGGCCACGATCCGCAGGCACGCCCGCCGTCGCCGAGCGCCGATGACTACGCCGACATCGCCGGGCGCCTGCGCCTGAGCCGGGCAGCCGCCGAGGAAGAGACCAGCCTGGCCAATGCGCAGGCTGATGTGGAGGCCATCGTGCGACTGCTCGACAGGGCGCCCAAAGTGTTCGTGTACGGCCTTGGCGATGACGGCCTGTACGCGCGCGAGTTCGCCATGCGACTGTCGCTGCTGGGCATGCTGACCGTGCACCATGCCGATCCGATCCTGATGATGGCCACCCTGTCAGCGGCGCGGGCCGGTGATGCCATGCTGGTGTTCTCCGAGTTCGGCAAGCTGCCGCAGCTGTTCCAGCTGTCGCGGCAGTTCCAGGACGTGGGCGGGAAGGTGGTGTCGATCACCCGCCACACCGCCAACCCACTGCGCGCACATGCCGACCAGTCACTGGTGGTCTGCGCCCATGACCCCGCACCGCACGTGGCGCAGCTGCTGTACCGTGCTTCACTGCAGTCCCTGCTCGACTTCGTCTTCGTGCTTTTGTGCCATGCCAACCCGGACCGCCACCGCCAGCTCGGGGTGAACCTGGAACGGATCGAACACCTGATCGACGCCTGATCGACCCCTGGTTCACTGGAGTCCACGATGCTGCCGCTGCTGCGTACCGCCCTCGCTGTCACCGCTCTGGCCACCGCGCTGCCCGCTGGCGCGCTCACCCTGCTGCCGCCGATGGCGCGCAGTCTGCAGGCCATCGTGGTGGTCACCGACAGCTGGGATGCCACCCAGGGCCGGCTGCAGGCCTATGAGCGCAGGAGCAGCGACGACACGTGGCGCCCGCACGGCCCGGCCTTCACCGTGGCCGTGGGGCGTGAGGGCAGCGCGTGGGGCGTGGGCCGTGCGTCGCTGCACAACCAGGGGCCGCAGAAGACGGAAGGCGACGGGCGCAGTCCGGCCGGCGTCTTCGATATCGGCCCCGCGTTCGGCTACGCGCCGACGATCGCCAGCGCGATGCCGTATCTGCCGATGACGGCCAGCCACTACTGCATGGATGTACCCGCCTCGCGCTACTACAACCGCATCGTCGATGCGGCGGACGTAGGTACCGCCGCAGTGGAAGGCTCCACCGAACCGATGCGGCTGGACCTGCACAACAAGGGCGATGTTCGCTACCGCGAGGGCTTCGTGATCGAGCACAACAGCAGCCGCAGGCCGGGCAAGGGCAGTTGCATCTTCGCCCACCTCTGGCGCAAACCGGGCGAGGCCACGGCCGGTTGTACGGCAATGGAGCCGCGCCACATGACGGCCCTGCTGGCCTGGCTGAAGCCGGACACGCGCGCGGTCTTCGTCCTGCTGCCCAAGACGGAGTACGACAACCTGCAGGGGCCGTGGCAGCTGCCGGCCCTGACCGGAGCGTTGCGTTGAGCGCCCCGGACGAACCGCAGCTGCAGCGCGCGGTCAGCCGCTGGCAGATCGTCGGCCTGTCGATCAACGACGTGATCGGCAGCGGCATCTATCTGCTGCCGGCGGCCACCGTCGCCCTGCTGGGCCCCTTCAGCCTGTGGGGCGTGGTCGCCGCCGGCATCGTGGTGGCCCTGCTGGTGCTGTGCTACGCGCAGGCCGCCAGTTACTTCGATGAACCCGGCGGCAGCTATCTGTATGCCCGCGAAGCCTTTGGCCGCTTCGCCGGCTTCGAGATCGGCTGGATGATCTGGCTGACCCGTATCAGCTCGGCGGCCGCACTCAGCAATGCGCTGGCCGATGCGGTCGCGCGCTTCTGGCCCTGGGCCGGGGCCGGCACGGGTCGCCTTGCCGTGATCGTGCTGTCGCTGGGTTTCCTGACCGGCGTGAACATCATCGGCGTGCGCTCGGCGGCCCGCACCGGCATCGTGCTGGTGATCGGCAAGATGCTGCCGCTGCTGCTGTTCGTGGCCATCGGCGCGTTCTACATCGATCCGCAGCTGGCGTTCTCCGGCCAGCGCCCGGACCCGCACGACCTGCAGCGCATGGGTGAGGCCGCATTGTTGCTGCTGTATGCCTACGCTGGTTTCGAGAACATCCCGGCGGCAGCCGGCGAGTACCGCAACCCCCGTCGCGACATTCCATTCGCGTTGATCACCATGATCATCACCGTCACCGTCATCTACGGCGCGGTGCAGGTGGTGGCGCAGGGCACCCTGGCCGGGCTTGCGTCGTCGCCGACACCGCTGGCCGATGCCGCAGCCGGATTCGGCGGTGAGGCACTGGCGTTGATCCTGACCGTCGGCGCGACCATCTCCATTCTCGGCACCAACAGCAATACGATGATGATGGGCCCGCGCTTCCTGTTCGCGCTTGCCCGCGATGGCTACGGGCCGAAGATCCTCGCGCAGGTCCATCCGCGCTTCCGCACACCGGCTGCCGCGATCTTCTGCCAGGGGCTGATCGCCCTCGGCCTGGCGCTGTCCGGTTCGTTCGTTCAGCTGGCGCTGCTGTCGATGACCACGCGACTGTTCGCCTACATCGGAACCGCGGCGGCCGTGCTGGTGCTGGCCAAGCGCTACGCCGACCGGCCGGGCGCACTGAAGCTGCCGGGCGGGCCGCTGATTCCGGTCCTGGCCCTGTTGCTCTGCCTGGCCCTGTTCGCCAGTGCCAGCTGGCAGAACATCGCCGCCGCACTGGTCGCCTTCGCCATCGGCGCAGTGATCTACAAACTGCCGCGCAAGGATGTGGGCGCCTGATGATCGGCAGCGACGGCGCGGATGGAGGACACCTTCCCTTCACGCGAGCGGACCGGACTGTTAACCGCCATGGCGGCATGATCGAAGCTCATCCACCACGGAGCCCGATCGATGAGCCCCGAGTACCAGATCCCCGGCCGCGTGCCGGATGACAGCGCACCGCGCCAGGCCGTTTCCGACTTCTGGCGCGAGCGTTACACCGCTGAACCCTATTACGACAACCAGCTGTTCTTCGAGGACTACGAGCCGGCCTATCGCATCGGCCACGCTGCCCGCGCGCAGGACATGATCCGCGCGTACGAAGAGGTGGAAGCCGAACTCGAGTCGCGCTGGGCGAGCGAGCGCGGCAAGAGCCGGCTGGAGTGGGCGCAGGCCCGCAACGCCGTCCGCCGCGGCTGGGAAGAAGCGGTCAACCTCGACCAGCGCCTGGACCGGGGCGTACCGCGCGGCACCTGAGGGCACGCCCCGCTGCGGCCGGGCCATGCCCGGCTGTCCTTCGGCACTGCGGCAGAGCCGGGCTGGTCCCGGCTCTGCGCAATCCGGGCGTCAATCGTGTTCCGGCAGCGGCGGCACGGCCTGACCGCGTGCATTGCCGCCGTTGGCGGCGATCAGGTCGCGGGTGTTCTTCTGCACCGCGACCGCGCCGAACAGCGCAAGTGCGAAGGCCATGGCGTAGAAGCCCTTCTCGCTCAACAGCAACGTGGCATTCCACAGGCCCACCAGCAACAGCAGCAGCGCCGACAGCAGGGCGAACCAGCACAGCGCGTAGTACAGGCCGCTGACCGGGATGCCCTCCACGCGGTCGCGCACGCTCTTCTGCAGCGATACCGCCGCAAACAGGCCGTACAGCAGCAACGCCAGGTAGTAGCCCTTCTCGTTCAGGGCCATTTCGGCGTTGAACAGGCCGATCAGATAAGCCACCGCGCCAAGCAGCAGCGCCACCCACGAAGCGGCGACGAAGGCGGGAGATGGCTTGTGGGTCGGAACAGTGTGCATTGCAGATCCTTGGCAGACAGACGGGCATGCATTGCCCGGGCGTGCCCACCCTAGACGATCCGCCCCACGTCGCACAGGGGGTAGCAGGACCTTCGGGCCACGACGGTCACACCCGCAGTGGTATACAAGGGAACGCTTGGCCATCCGCATCCCCGCCCTGGAGATTCCCATGACCCGCACGCCCCTGCTGCTTGCCCTCGGCCTGGCGCCGATTCTCGCCACCACGGCCTGCAACGCCGCCGATCCTGCATCCGCTGCTGCCGGTACTGCCGCCACCGCTGCGGCACCCGCTGCGGCTGCGTCCGCAACCGACCAGCGACCGTTCACCGCCACGGAAGTCAGCCGTTTCGATCAACCGTGGGCAATGACCTTCCTGCCCGATGGCAGCCTGCTGGTCACCGAAAAGCGCGGCAAACTGCAGCACCTGGACGTGGCCAGCGGCCAGAAGCATGAGATCACGGGCGTACCGAAGGTCGCCTATGGTGGCCAGGGCGGCTTCGGCGACGTCATCCTGCACCCCGACTTCGCCCGCAACCAAGTCATTTACGTCAGTTATGCGGAGGAGGGCACGCTGGATACCCGCGGCGCTGCCGTGGCCCGCGCCACGCTTGCCCTGGACGCCGATGGCGGCGGCCAGCTCAAGGATCTGAAGGTGATCTGGCGACAGACACCGAAGGTCAGCGGGCAGGGCCACTACGGCCATCGCCTGGTGTTCGGTCCGGACGGCAAGCTCTGGATCAGCTCCAGCGAACGGCAGAAATTCGACCCCGCGCAGGACATGGGCGGCAACCTCGGCAAGATCATCCGCCTCAACGACGATGGCAGCCTGCCGGCGGACAATCCGTTCGCGTCACAGGGCGGCGTGGCTGCGCAGGTGTGGTCG
Organism: Stenotrophomonas sp. TWI169; assembly: GCF_039674705.1. Classification (NCBI taxonomy): domain Bacteria; kingdom Pseudomonadati; phylum Pseudomonadota; class Gammaproteobacteria; order Lysobacterales; family Lysobacteraceae; genus Stenotrophomonas; species Stenotrophomonas sp. TWI169. The sequence goes on from NZ_JBDJOB010000002.1 coordinate 249,080, forward strand.
CTCGGCCATCGCAACATCCTGGGCATGGCCTTCGATGCCAACGGCAAGCTGTGGGCGCATGAGATGGGACCGGCGGGCGGAGACGAACTGAACCTGATCGTGCGGGGCGCCAACTACGGCTACCCGGTGGTCTCCAACGGCGACCACTACGACGGCCGGCCGATTCCCGACCATGACACGCGCCCGGAGTTCGCCGCGCCGAAGGTGACCTGGACGCCGGTCATCTCGCCTGCGGGCTTCGTCATCTACAGCGGCACCCTGTTCCCGCAGTGGAAGGGCAGCGGCTTCATCGGCGGCCTGTCCTCCACATCACTGGTGCGCGTGGCCTTCGAGGGCGACAACGCGCGCGAGGCGGAACGCTTCAACATGGGTGAGCGCATCCGTGAAGTGGAACAGGGGCCCGATGGCGCGCTGTGGCTGCTTGAAGATGGCAGCAAGGCGCGCCTGCTCAAGCTCACGCCGAAGACCTGATCAGGTAACGCAGGGTGGCGGGCCAGTGCCCGTCACCCTGCACGCTCACTGGATGGTGACGACCTTCACTTCGGTCCGGGTGCAGGCCGCATCAAGGCACTGGCCGCTCAACCACACCTGGCCATCGCCGATCATCACGCCCTGCTGGTTGACGAACACCTTGCCGAAATCCTGTGCGGACACCGCCTTGACCACGGCCGGCGTGATGATCTTCTCGTAGCTGCGCTGGAATTCGCCCGGTCCGGCGATCGTCTTTCCGCCGCTGATGTTCAACGGGAAACGTATTTCCTCGACGACCGCCGCGCGATCACCGCCGACCACCGCCGTTCTGAAGGCAGTGAAGACCTTCTCGTACTGCGCCGCGTCACCGAGCAGTGTCTCGATGCGCGCGCGCGCATCTTCGGTCTGTTCGCTCGCGGGTGCCGCAGGTGCTGCCGGTGCTGCCTGCACGGGTTCGGCCGGCGGTGCGGCAGCGGGCGTTGCCTCCGGAGCCGTCGGCGGCGCCGGCTGTGCACAGGCTGCCAGCAGCAGCGCGGGGGCCAGGAAAGCACTCTTGCGCATGGTCGGGCTCCATCGGATCACGAACCCCGATGGTAGCGCCGGGTCAGGCCCGGCGTGTTTGCCATGGGTGACGACGCCGGGCATGGCCCGGCGCTACCGTTCCCGTTCAGCCCTTCAGCAGTTCGAACTGCACCGGCTCGCCAGCCGCTGACGAGGCGCACACCCACAACTCGAACAGGCCCGGCTCGGCACGCAGCACGCCATCGCGGCCGGTGAACGCCAACTGCTCGCGATGCAGGGTGAACACCACATCGGTGGATTCGCCCGGCTGCAGTGCGACCTTGCGGAAGTCCTTCAGCTCGCGCACCGGCCGCACGCGGCTGGCCACGCGGTCATGGATGTACAGCTGCACCACTTCCTCGCCAGCCACGGTACCGGTGTTGGTCAGCGTGGTGGTGATGGTCAGGGTGTCGTCCCAGCCCAGCTGTGCCGTGCTGAGCTGCGGCACGCCATAGGCGAAGGTGGTGTAGCCGATGCCATGGCCGAACGGATACAGCGGCTCGTTGGGAATCTCGCGCCAGCGGGCCTTGAACTCCGACATCGTCGGCAGTTCGGGGCGGCCGGTACGCGGATGGTTGTAGAAGTACGGCTGCTGGCCGGATACCTGCGGGAAGCTGACCGGCAGGCGGCCGGACGGGCTGTAGTCGCCGAACAGCACATCGGCCACCGCATGACCGGTCTGCGTGCCCAGGTACCAGGTGACCGCCACGGCCTGCGCATTGCGCACCGCGCCTTGCAGGGCCAGCGCGCGGCCATTGCGCAGCAGCACCACCAGCGGCTTGCCGGTCATCGCCACCGCCTCGGCCAGTGCCTGCTGCGCCGGCGGCAGGGTGATCTCCACGCGCGACTGCGCTTCGCCGCTGTAGCGCTGAGGCTCGCCCAGCGCCAACACCACCACGTCGGCACGCAGCGCAGCCGCCACGGCGGCTTCGGTGCCCCCCGGGATCGCGGTTTCCAGATCGCAACCGGGCACGATCTCCAGCAGCGACGCGTCACCGATGGCGGCACGCACACCGGTTTCCAGGTCCACATAACGCTGCTTGTCGCCGAACAGGGTCCAGCAGCCTTCGATGTTTTCGCGGTCCTGCACGAACGGGCCGATCAGCGCGATCTTCTGCCCGGTCTTCTGCAGCGGCAGCACGTTGTCACGGTTGTTCAGCAGCACGATCGAACGGCGCGCGGCATCGCGCGAGAGCTCATCATGTGCGGCGATGTGCGAGTCGTCCGCTTCGCGGGCCGGGTCCAGCGACCGGTACGGGTCGTCGAACAGGCCGATGGTTTCCTTCAGCCACAGGATGCGGCGCACGCCCTCATCCAGCACCGCCATCGGCACCTCGCCGCTTTCCACCAGGCCTGGCAGGTGCTCGGCATAGAAGCCGCTCTGCATGCTCAGGTCCAGGCCTGCGGTGAAGGCCTTGGCGGTGGCGTCGCGGTCATCGGCGGCGTAGCCGTGCGCCACCAGTTCCATGTCGGCGGTGTAATCGGAGATCACCACACCCGGGAACTTCCACTCGCCACGCAGGATGTCGGTGAGCAGTTCTGCATTGGCGCTGGCCGGCACGCCGTTGATGTCGTTGAACGAGGACATCACCGTGATCGCACCGGCATCGAAGGCCGCCTTGAACGGCGGCAGGTGCACGTCGCGCAGGGTCTGCGGCGAGATGTCCACCATGTTGTATTCCATGCCGGCCATCACCGCGCCATAGGCGGCGAAATGCTTGGGCGTGGCCAGCAGCGAATCGGCGGCACGCAGGTCGCTGCCCTGGAAGCCGCGCACACGGGCGGCGGCGAAGGCACAGCCCAGCACCACGTCCTCGCCTGCGCCTTCGGCGCCACGGCCCCAGCGCTGGTCGCGGGCGATGTCCACGGCAGGCGCATAGGTCCAGTGCAGGCCGGCGGCGGTGGCCTCGACCGCAGTGGCGCGGGCGGTGCGCTCGGCCAGGTCCGGCTCGAAGCTGGCGGCCTCGCCCAGCGGGATCGGGAACACGGTGCGCATGCCGTGGATGACGTCGGCAGCGAGGATGACCGGGATGCCCAGCCGGCTCTCCTCGGTCGCGACCTGCTGGATGCGGCGGCCCAGTTCGGCGCCCACCCCGTTGAACAGCGAGCCGACCTTGCCCTCGCGCACCTGCTGCAGCACCTGGTCGGCATTGCGCACGTTGGCTTCCGGGTTCACGTCCGGGGCGAACGGGCGGACCATGTCCGCGAAAACACCCAGCTGGCCGACCTTTTCCTCGACGGTCATCTGGGCAATGAGGGATTCGATGCGTTCGGAGGCCACCGGCAGTCCTTGATGAAAACGTTTACAAGCCCGGCATTCTAGCGATCCCGGGCCATTTGGCGAGAGGTTTCGGCATTCAGTTTCATCCACCAGCGGGGTCCGTACGGTCCCGCGGGCGGCACGGCAGCTTACTCCGAGCGGGCCGACTGGCGCTGCCCGGCCATCAACATGGCGTCGCTGGACGCCTGGAACACCCTCAGGCCGAAGGCCGGCAGGATCGCCAGCAGATGGTCGAAAATGTCCGACTGCACGGCCTCGTACTCCGCCCAGGCGGTAGTGCGGGTGAAGCAGTACAGCTCCAGCGGCAGGCCCTCGGTGGTCGGTTGCAGCTGTCGCACCAGCAGGGTCATGTCGGTGTGGATACCCGGGTGGCTGCGCAGGTAGCGCTCCACATAGGCCCGGAACGTGCCCAGATTGGTCACCCGGCGGCTGTTCACGTCCGCCACGCCCTGTTCGCGCAGGCGCCCGTTCCACTGCCCCAGCTCCTGCTCCTTGTCGCGCAGGTAGTCGCGCAGCAGGGCGAACTCACCGAGGAAGGCCAGGTCGCCCTCGTCCAGGAAGCCGACGCTGTGCTGGTCCAGGTACAGCGCGCGCTTGATGCGGCGGCCACCGGCCTCCTGCATGCCGCGCCAGTTCTTGAACGACTCGGTCACCAGCTTCTTGGTCGGGATGGTGGTGATGGTCTTGTCGAAGTTCTGCACGGTGATGGTGTGCAGGGCGATGTCGATGACGTCACCATCGGCGTTCTGGCTCGGCATCTCGATCCAGTCGCCGATGCGCACGCGGCCATCGCCACTGATCTGCACGCTGGCCACCAGCGAGAGGATGGTGTCCTGGAAGATCAGCATCAGCACGGCCGTGGCCGCACCCAGGCCGGTCACCAGCGGGCCCAGTGCCACGCCCAGCAGGGTGGAGATGATCGCCAGGCCGGCCGCCACGAAGATCACGATCTTGACCACCTGCAGGTAGCCCTTGATCGGCTTGTTGCGCGCATCCGGCTTGCGCTCGTAAAGGCTGTTGGCCGCATCCAGCGCATGCGAGAACGCCAGCGAGACGGTCAGCACCGCCCACACGATGCACAGCTTGACGATGACGCTGACCAGCCCGGGCGGCAGATCGGGAATGAGGGTGATGCCAGAGGCGATCACCTGGCTGGGCACCACGTTGGACAACCGCGAGATGACCCGCATCAGATGGCTGCCACGCCCGGATTCGGCACCGGGCAGGCGCTGCAGCAGACGGCGCAGGCCGCGCACCAGGATGCGCTTGGTCACCCAGTTGGCCAGGCCCGCCGCGAGCAGCAGGGCCGAAATCATCAACGCCAGGTAGGCGCCGGGATAGGGTTCCAGTGTGTTCTGCAGCCGCTCCATCCACTGTACCGCCACCACCGCATCCACCATCAGTCGTCTCCTGTTTCAGTCATTTCGCTTGAAGAAGTTGCCGGCCACCGGCTGACGCTGCTGTTTCAGCCGCGTTCGCGCTCGATGATCACGCCGACCGCGCGCGCGCCGCGCACCGCTCCCGGCTTGCTCAGCTTCAGCCGCAGCCAGCGCACATCGAACTCGTCGAGCACGATCTGCGCGCAACGTTCGGCCAGGGTCTCGACCAGGCCGAACTCCGATTCGCGCACGAACTGCTCCAGCCGCTTGCTGACCGCCTTGTAGTTGAGGGTATGGGCGATATCGTCGGTCGCTGCCGGGCGCCGGTTGTCGAAACCCATCTCCAGGTCGAACACCAGGTCCTGCCGGATCCGCCGTTCCCAATCGTAGATGCCGATCAGGGCGTCGATCGTCAGCCCCTCGATGAAAACCTTGTCCATTGCGGTTACCAGCGGGAAAACAGACGGTCATGGTAACGGCACGGAACCACCACTGCCTGAAACGACCGGATCCCGGCACGTCCGCCGCTACGGTCGCAGCCTGTGTGGATGGGTGCGCCGCGGGTCACACCGCGGGCAGCGTCGCCATGTCCCAGCGCGGGGTCACGTCAACGTTCGGCGGGTTGTGCTGCCCGGCCTGCAGGCGCAGGGCGCCGGCGAAAGCGATCATCGCGCCGTTGTCGGTGCACAGCGCCGGCCGCGGGAAGCAGGCACGCCCCCCGAGGCGTTCGGCCATCTGCTGCAGGCGGGCACGCAGCCGCGTATTGGCACCGACACCGCCGGCCACCACGATCACATTGGTGCCGGCTGCTTCCAGCGCGCGTTCGCACTTGATCGACAGGGTCTCCACCACCGCATCCTCGAAACCGCGCGCGATGTCGGCGCGGGTCTGGTCGCTCTGGTCGCTGTCACGCCAGGCCATCAGCACCTGGGTCTTCAGGCCGGAGAAGCTGAAATCCAGACCCGGGCGATCGGTCATCGGCCGCGCGAAACGGTAGGCCCCCGGGGTGCCCTGTTCGGCCAGCTTGGCCAGCTGCGGGCCGCCGGGATAGGGCAGCCCCATCAGTTTGGCAGTCTTGTCGAAGGCTTCGCCGGCCGCATCGTCCAGGGTCTCGCCCAGCAGGCGGTAGCGGCCGATGGCATCGACCGCCACCAGCTGGGTGTGGCCACCGGACACCAGCAGGGCCACGAACGGGGCCTGCGGCGGATCGTCCTCCATCAAGGGCGCCAGCAGGTGCCCTTCCATGTGGTGCACGCCCACGGCCGGCACCTCCAGTGCCCAGGCCAGGGCACGGGCCACCCCGGCACCGACCAGCAGCGCACCGACCAGCCCGGGGCCAGCGGTATAAGCCACGCCATCGATGTCGTCCACGCCCAGGCCCGCCTCGGCCAGGGTCTGCCGGACCAGCGGCAGCAGCTTGCGCACGTGGTCACGGCTGGCCAGCTCGGGCACCACACCGCCGTACTCGGCGTGCAGGGCGATCTGGCTGTAGACCGCATGGGCGCGCAGGGCCGCGCTGCCGGTCAGGTCGGTGTCGTACACCGCCACGCCGGTCTCATCACAGGAAGATTCGATGCCAAGGACTCGCATGCCTGCTATTATGACGCCCCTGCCGCCCCCTCGGGGTGACGTGCAGATCCCACTGCATCCGTATTGCTGGCCCGCATTCAGGCTTGCGTGCTTGCAGTTTGTTGATTCGCCGCTATAATGTGCGGCTCGCCGGGCGTGACCCGGTTCTACTGTGTCCCGGAGATTCCATGCCCAGCGTCAAAGTCCGCGAGAACGAGCCCTTCGAGTTTGCTCTTCGCCGCTTCAAGCGCACTTGCGAAAAGGCCGGTGTGCTGGCCGAAACCCGCAAGCGCGAGTTCTACGAAAAGCCGACCCAGGAGCGCAAGCGCAAGGCCGCCGCTGCTGTGAAGCGTCAGCTGCGCCGCTCGTCGCGCGACGTCACCAAGCGTCAGCGCCTGTACTGATCGGACGCATCTTCATTGCGGCGGGTTCGTCCTTCCGCGGTGAAGCCGAAGCCGGCACGCGCGAGCGTCGCCGGCTTTTTGCGTTTCCGGGCCCGGGCAACCGCCCTGCCCCACTACCACCACGAGGTCTCCCATGAGCATGAAGCAGCAGCTCACCGATGACATGAAGGCCGCCATGAAGGCGGGCGAGAAGGACAAGCTGGGCGTGATCCGCCTGATCAACGCCGCGATCAAGCAGAAGGAAGTGGACGAGCGTATCGAGCTCGACGACACCGCCGTGATCGCCGTGCTGGACAAGATGGTCAAGCAGCGCAAGGACTCGGTCAGCCAGTACGAAGCGGCCAACCGTGAAGACCTGGCCGCGATCGAGCGTGCCGAGATCGTGGTCATCGAGGCCTACCTGCCCGCCAAGATGGGTGAGGCCGAGATCGCCGCCGCCATCCAGGCCGCCATTGCCGAAACCGGTGCCACCGGCCCGGCCGACATGGGCAAGCTGATGGGGGCGCTGAAGCCGAGGCTCGCCGGTCAGGCCGACATGGGCGTGGTGTCCAAGCTGGTCAAGCAGGCCCTGGCTGGCTGATCCGCCACCGCCCCTGCCGGACACGACAAGGCCCGCTTCACGCGGGCCTTGTCATTGCTGCAGCGGCCAGGCCAGCGCTTACACCTGGCGGCAGTTGCGCAGGGTCATGGAACTGCCTTCCACCGCGCTGACCTCGCCTTCCAGCTTGGCCCAGTCGCGCTCGCGCAGCATGGCGAAGTTGGCCGCCTGGTCCGGAGCGAATTCGCAACGGATGGTGTAGTTGTTGTTGTTGAAGGTGTCATTCTGGCGGATCCGCAACAGGCCACGGGTCGGCGTCACCAGGTAGTTGATCGATCCGACCTCACCCGGACGGCTGGAGTAGCTGTTCGAGTTGACCGTGTAGATCTGGCCGTCGATCCGGTAGCGGCGACCGATGTACTTGGCATACACCGGCAGGAAGGTGGCCGAACGGTCGCCCAGGTCTTCCTTGTTGGTGGTGGTGCCCAGCAGCAGGTCCTTGAAGCTGCCCGCGGCGTTGTAGGCCGCCATCGTATCGCGCACCTCCTTGCCCATCTTCTTGGACAGGTCCGGCGCGGTCACGTCCTCCGCCACGGAAGTCGGATACTGCGCGCGCGCAGCGGCGGCCAGCGCGTCCCCCTGGCTGCCCCCCTTGAGCTTGTCGAGCATGTCGCACATCGACTTGCGGGCATCCTCCTGGGCGATGGTCTGGCCGCGGGCCAGCTTGGTGGCCAGGGTGACCCGGCCGCTGCGGTCGGCGGTGCCGATCAGCACCAGCGGCGTGCGCAGGCCCTTGGTCTGGATCAGGTACTGGTTGCCGGTATCGCCTTCCACCAGCTGGCCGCCCACCTCGAACTGGTCATCGGCACCGATCTTGCGAAGCTGGTCCAGTGCACTCTGCACCTTCAGACCGGGCACCGTCAGGTCGGCCATGTACATCGCGCCATTGCGCGGATCCCCGACCGTCTTGAAGGCCTTTTCGCAGGCCGTGGACGCCGCAGCGGCCGAACCGCTCGTCGCCAGCAGCAACACCATCGTGGTGCAGACCATCCCTTTCATAACGCGTCCTTTTGCAGAGAAGTTGGATTGTCGTGGCCCCGCACACAGGCAGTGGGCCCGGATACCGCGGCGGCAGCCCCAGCGCGCCCTCGGTCCGGGCAGAAGGATAACGCGGACTTCGCTGCATTCTGCGACCGCGCTTCCACTTCACCTGCCGCAACGCCGGCATCTGCTAGAAAAGGAAGCCTGTACCGCTCCAGCCGACGCCGTAGATGCCGCATCCCCGCACCTTCCTGCCCATCGTCCGATCGCGCCTGGAGAAGCTGCAGGACAGCTTCCCGATGGCCGTGGCCAAGCGCTTCGTCGAAATCGACGTCCTGACCCAGGCCGCATCGGTTTCGTTCTATTCCCTGCTGTCGATGGCGCCGTTGCTGGTGCTGCTGCTGTGGTTGACCGCCTCGCTGTACCCGCCCGCGCAGCAGGCGCTGATCAGCCAGATCGGCTCGGTGGCCGGCAGCAGCGTGGCCAGCGTGGCCGATACCGTGCTGCACAACGCCAACAGCCAGCCGAGCATGGGCTCGCTGGCCGGGTTGTGGAGCACCCTGCTGCTGTTCGTCGGCGCCACCGCCGTGTTCGCACAGCTGCAGAACGCACTCAACCGCATCTTCCATACCAGCGGCCAGCGCCTGGAAGGCGTCCAGGCCTGGCTGCGCAAGCGCGTGTTCTCCTTCGGCGTGGTGCTGGCGCTGGGCTTCCTGCTGATCCTGTCGATGACCGCCACCACCGCCCTGCAGGTGGTATTCGCGCAGCTGCCATCGGTGTTGCCGGCCATCGGTTACGTGACCACGCTGCTGCTGTACACGCTGGCCTTCGCCTTCCTCTACCACTATCTGCCCGACCGTCGCGTGGCCTGGCGCCAGGCCTTCATCGGCGGGGCCATCACCTCGCTCCTGTTCGCCCTGGGGCGCTACGGCATCGGCGTCTACATCGCCACCGTGGCACCCGGCAGCGCCTACGGTTCGATGGGCGCCCTGGTGATCGCGCTGGTCTGGATCTACTACGCTACCGCGGTGTTCTTCGTCGGCGCCCTGATGACCGCGGTGATCGACGAGCGCCTGAGTGCCCGGGCACAGCGGGCTGCCGTCAGCGCCGGCGGCAGCAGCGAACAACAGGCCGGCCCGACCATCGCCAGCGAGTAAACTAGGGGGACCTGCCGCCCCTGCTGCGCGCCCCGGCGGCCGCGCCCTGCCCTGCTGCCCATGGCCCGTATCCCCGACGCTTTCATCGACGACCTGCTGGCCCGCACCGACATCGTCGAGGTGGTGGGCAGCCGTGTGCCGTTGAAGCGACAGGGCAAGGAGTACGCGGCACGCTGCCCGTTCCATGACGAGCGCTCGGCCTCGTTCACCGTCTCGCCGACCAAGCAGTTCTATCACTGCTTCGGCTGCGGTGCGCACGGCACCGCAATCAGCTTCCTGATGAACTACGACCGCCTCGAGTTCCTCGACGCGGTGGATGAGCTGGCCAAGCGCGCCGGCATGGACGTGCCACGCAGCGAGAACCCGCGCAGCGCCCAGCAGCAGGACGACAGCCGCGAACTCTATTCGGCACTGGATGCGGCGGCGCGCTTCTTCCAGAAGAACCTGGAGAGCAGCGACAAGGCCCGCGCCTACCTTGACGGCCGTGGCGTGGACGAACAGAACCGCGCCCGCTTCCAGATCGGCTATGCGCCCGACGGCTACAGCGGCCTGCGCGATGCGCTGGGCAAGGACGAGCGGCGGATGAAGCTGCTCGACCGTGCCGGCCTGTTCTCCAAGAACGACCGGGGGCACGTCTACGACAAGTTCCGCGACCGGGTGATGTTCCCGATCTTCGACCGCCGTGGACGGGTGATCGCCTTCGGTGGCCGGGTGTTCGAGAAGGACGACGGTCCCAAGTACCTCAATTCGCCCGAAACCGCGCTGTTCCACAAGGGCCGCGAACTGTACGGCCTGTGGCAGGTGCGCCAGGCGAACCAGAAGATCGAGCGGCTGATCGTGGTCGAGGGTTACATGGACGTGGTCTCGCTGTTCCAGTTCGGCGTCACCCAGGCGGTGGCGACGCTGGGCACCGCGACCACGCCCGACCATGCCGAGCTGCTGTTCCGAAACGCACCGGACGTGTTCTTCTGCTTCGATGGCGATACCGCCGGCCGCCGCGCCGGCTGGAAGGCACTGGAGTCGGTGCTGCCGCGCATGAAGGACGGCCGCCAGGCCTTCTTCCTGTTCCTGCCCGACGGCGAGGACCCGGACACCATTGTGCGCAAGGAAGGCGCTGAGGCCTTCAACGAACGCCTGAAGCAGGCCACGCCGCTATCGCAGTTCTTCTTCGACGAGCTGACCCGCGAGATCAACATGGGCACGCTGGACGGCCGGGCACGCCTGGCCGAGCGGGCCAGACCGATGCTGGCGCAGATTCCCGATGGCGCGTTCGGTGACCTGATGAAGCAGCAGCTGGCGCAGCTGACCGGGCTCGGTGCGGCCACGCAGAATACCCGCACGGCGATGCCGCAGCGCCCTCCGGCACGGTCGATCCAGCCGGTGGCCAAGCGCAGCCTGGTGCGGGGTGCGATCGCCGTGCTGCTGCAGCAGCCGTCGCTGGCGCTGACCCTGGGCGGCAAGCATCACTTCCAGGGCCTGCGCCTGCCGGGTGTGGAGCTGCTGCTGGAGCTGCTGGCGCTGGTCGAACAGCGTCCCGATATCAGCACCGGCGCGCTGCTGGAACATTTCGACGGGCGTGAGGAACAGGCCTCGCTGCACACGCTGGCCGCCCAGACCCTGCCCGGCAGCGAAGCGATCTGGACCCAGGAACTGCACGACGCCGTGGCCCAGCTGGAGAAACAACTGTTGCAGCAACGTCTGGAAGAGCTGTTGGCAAAGCAGCGGCAGCAGGGACTGGACGATACTGACAAGTACGAACTGCGCGAGCTGCTCAAGGCCCGCGCCAGCCTGGGCCGGTAGCGGCGGAACGTTTCAACGGAGAGGACCATGCTGCTGCGCCTGACCTGCCTGCTGTTGCTGTCCCTCTGCCTGCCGCTGGCGGCCTTGGCCGCAGATGCCCCGCTCAATGAAGTCCGCCCCGGCCTGTATGCCGGCGGCCAGCCCAGTGCCGCACACCTGCGCGAACTGGCTGCGCAAGGCGTACGCACCGTGATCGACCTGCGCCAGCCCGACGAGGACCGTGGTTTCGATGAAACCGGCGCGGCCGAATCGCTGGGCCTGCGCTATGTGCGCGTCCCGGTGGCCGGCGCCGAGGGCCTGGATGCGGCCAATGTGCGCGCCGTGCACCAGGCCCTGCAGCAGAGCCAGGGGCCGGTGCTGCTGCACTGCGCGTCCGGCAACCGCGCCGGTGCCGTGCTCGGCCTGGTCAATGCACGCTACGAACATGCCAGCCCGGAACAGGCCCTTCAGCTGGGCCAGCGCGCCGGCCTGAAGTCGCTGGAAGCGGCCACCCGCCAGCGTCTGGCCACACCGGTCACCTCGCCCTGAACCCTCCACACCAAGGAGTCTGCCCCCCATGACCCGCTGGTGGTCGCGCCTGCGACCGGACAACTTCACCCTGGCCCTGCTGTGCACGGTCGGCCTGGCGTCGCTGCTGCCGATGAAGGGCGCCGCCGCCATCGTCCTGGACGATGTCACCACGGTCGCCATCGCCGCGCTGTTCTTCCTGCACGGGGCGCGCCTGCCGCGCGAATCGATCATCGGCGGCATGCTGCACTGGCGCCTGCATCTGACCATCCTCGCCTGCACCTTCCTGCTGTTCCCGATGCTGGGCCTGATGTTCAAGCCGCTGTCGGGCTGGCTGTTGACCCCGGAGCTGTACCTGGGCGTGCTGTTCCTGTGCACCCTGCCCTCCACCGTACAGTCGTCCATCGCCTTCACCTCGATGGCGCGCGGCAATGTGCCGGCGGCCGTCTGCAGCGCATCGCTGTCGAGCATCCTCGGTGTGTTCCTCACGCCGCTGCTGTTGACCGCGCTGGCCGGCACCTCCGGCGGTGTGCATGACCCGCTGCATGCGATCGGCGGCATCATGCTGCAGCTGCTGGTGCCGTTCGTGGCCGGCCACCTGCTGCGCCCGTGGATCGCCGGCTGGGTCGAGAAGCAGCGCGCGCTGCTGCGCTACACCGACCAGGCCACCATCCTGCTGGTCGTGTATTCGGCGTTCGGCGAAGCCGTCACCGAAGGGCTCTGGAGCAAGACCCCTGTGCTGTCGCTGCTGGCAGTGGCCGTGGTAGCTGCCGTCCTGCTCGGTATCGCCATGCCGCTGATCACCTTCATCGCCCGTCGCCTGCACTTCAACCGCGAGGACGAGATCGCCATCGTGTTCTGCGGCTCCAAGAAGAGCCTGGCCACTGGCGTGCCGATCGCCAAGGTGCTGTTCGCCGGGGGCAGCCTCGGTGCCATCGTGCTGCCGGTGATGATCTACCACCAGATCCAGCTGATCGTCTGCGGCGTGATCGCGCAGCGCTACGCACGGCGCAGCTCCTGACCCGGAAATTCATCCACACATGGCGTGGAACTACTGCAGAGCAGAGCCCATGCTCGGCTGATGCCACGCCACGTGTGGACGCCCCTCGCGCCGTCGCTAATCCACGATGGCGGCAGCGATGTCGTGCAGCAATCGGGCGCTACGCTCCACGTCGGTGCCGCGCTCCCCGGTTGCGATCAGGCTGAAGGTCTTGCTGTCTCCCGTCCAGACAAGCTCGACGCGGGTGCGGCCAGCACTGTCAATGCTCTTCTTCAAGTGCGCGAGCGCGCCTTTCACTGTTGTGTTCTGCGCCTCGGCAATGACCTCGATATGCGTGCCCGCAGCGAGGAAGTTGTTCTCGCTGAACTCCACGACGCCGATGCCTTCCAGCTGGAAGAAACGGCTCAGCCCCGAGGACCTGCCTCCATCCAGAGCGCCACTGGGCTCCATACCGATCAGCTCTGCCGGTCCCAGGAGGCTTGCTTCCAGGCTGCTGGGGGGCTGCGGCAGGCGCTGGCGTAGTTCCGACGCCGAGCGATATCGGCGGGGCAACGCAGCCAGCAGTTCGGCCCGCGTTGGGATGTCCCCTTCTGCAACCTGCACCACACCTGCTGACCGGTCCATGTCCGCGCGAAGCTGATGCTTCACCGCTTCGGGGGCATCCAGGTCTGCCAGCCGCACGATCTGGTAGCTGCCAGCGCCTACGAACGACCCTCTCGTCGTCGAGGCCTCCTGCATTGCAGCTTGCATGGCACGTTGGTGCAGCCAACGTCCCACCGGATCAGGAGCTGCATCGGTCTGCGATGCCTGGGCCGACATCGACATCAGCAGTGAGGTTGCAAGAAAGCAAACGCTTTTCATGATGCTCACCACTCCGAAAGTTGGCAATCGACTGCGCTCGTGGACTGGGTGAATACACGCCCGCCCAGCCCCCATGTGTGGTAACCATGAACAACCATCCGTTCCGGATCGGTGCCATCGCCTGCGTAGAAGCGCCAGGAGTACAGTCCATTGTTGGGAGCAGCAAGGACATGCTTCGGCTCGATGTTTCCAAGCGGGATATGCCTGGATGCGGTAGAGCCCTGGAAGTTGCGGAACTGGGGCCGTTCGTAGGTAACGGATTCATTGACGAATCCAATGCAGTTGGCCCGACTCAGTGCTTTTACTTCTGCTGTTGCATTGCCGGCCAAGCACGCAAGCGCAGCACAGAGGACGATGGGCAGAGAAACATGGCATCTCATTGATTGCTCCACAGAATTGCGATTGATCTCGCAAATCCTGTGTATCCACATTCGACCATCCCGCCTGCCGGATCCATCCGTATCTGTGATCCACTGCCCGCGGTGAGTCAGCAGCGCGGCAGATCCCTACACCGTAGCGGCTCGGCGGGTTGGCAAAGTGCCGCCTCCGGCGAGCGGAAGCCGACATTGAACGCACGGAGTTCTGTGGAAGACCGTCCACGCACGGCGTGGCTGCGCAGCACGCGTGCCGCCTCGATCAGGTCAAGCATGTCCTCCCTGCGACGGCCGTCATGCATCCGGCTGATGCGCCCGCCTTTCCCTGGGATACGGTAGCGCCGGGCCATGCCCGGCGGCAGGCGCCCGTTACAACCAGGGCAGGATCCAGTGGTCGATCAGTAGGAAGGCGAACAGCGCCATCAGATAGACGATGGAGTACTGGAACATCTTCATCGAGAACAGCTCATCCGGCGGATCCAGCATGCGCCACGCATACCAGAGGAACACCGCGTTGAGCACGATCGCACCGCCCAGGTAGAACGGTCCGCTCATGCCCACCAGATAGGGCAGCAGGCAGACCAGGGCCAGCACCACCGAATACACCATGATCTGCCTGCGGGTATGCACCACGCCGTGGGTCACCGGCAGCATCGGGATCTTCGCCTTGGCGTAGTCCTCGCGGCGGAAGATCGCCAGCGCCCAGAAATGCGGCGGCGTCCAGATGAAGATGATCAGCACCAGCAGCGACGAGTACGCCCAGTCCGAAGAGCCCTGCATTCCGGTGACGGCGGCCCAGCCCAGCATCGGTGGCATCGCGCCGGCCAGACCACCGATGACGATGTTCTGCGAGGTCGCACGCTTGAGGTAGACCGTATAGATCACCGCATAACCGATCAGCGAAGCGAAGGTCAGCACGGCGGTGATCACGTTCACCCACAGCACCAGGATCGTCATCGACAGCACGATCAGCGCGCCGGCGAACACCAGCACCTGCCACGGCTTGACCTTGCCGACCACCAGCGGCCGCCACGAGGTGCGCGCCATCTGCGCATCGATGTGCGCATCCAGCAGCTGGTTGATCGCAGCCGCAGCCGAGGCCGCCAGCCAGATGCCGAGGAAGCCGAGCAGGCCCGCGCGTACCTGTTCCCAGCTGGGCACGCCTGGAATGGCCAGGACCATGCCCACCAGGGCGGTGAACACGATCAGGGCGACGACCTTGGGCTTGGTCAGGTCCCAGTACTGGCGGTAATTGGAGAACATCGGATCAGTCCGGGGCACGCAGGCGGGCCAGCAGGCTGACCAGCACGAACAACAGGGCAACGGCCACGCCGTTGTGCGCCACCGCCACTTCCAGCGGCAGCGCCAGCTTCACGTTGAGGATGCCGAGGGTGACCTGCAGCACCAGCAGCACGATCAGCGCAGTCGCCCAGCCCCGCATGCTCGGCAGGCGGAACAGACGCACGCCCAGCCACAGCAGGTAGGCAGCCACCACGATGGCGAACAGGCGATGCGCCAACTGGATGGCGATGCGCGAGGCGCCATCGAGCACGCCCCCTTCGTAGTCCACGCCGATGCCACGCCACAGGGTGAAGCCTTCGACGAAGTTGTGCTGCGGCCACCACTGGTTGGCACAGCGTGGGAAGTTGTCCAGCGAGGCGCTGCCGCCGCCGCAGGCCAGCGCCGCGTAGTTGGCACTGACCCAGCCGCCCAGTGCGATCTGGGTGACCAGCACGACCACGGCGGCACGCAGCAGCCACTTCAGCCTGGGCGCCTCGGCCAGCGTGATCGGCAGATGCGTGGCCCGCCACGCCAGCCACACCAGCAGGCCGAACATCAGCATGCCGCCCAGCAGGTGGCCCATCACCACGATCGGCTTCAGCAGCAGCGTCACCGTCCACATGCCCAGCAGGGCCTGGAAGATCACCACCGCCAGGGTCAGTACCGCCGCGCGCGCCAGATCGATGTTGTTCCAGCGCAAGGCGGCAATCAGCAGTATCGCCTCACCACTCAGGGCCAGGGCACTGGCCGTTGCATGCCAGCCCATCATGTACAACGGTATGCCGGCAGCCACCAGCACGCAGGCGGTGACGACCGCCGTGGTTCCGAACCGGCGCCTGCGCGTGGCCAGCAGGGCCAGGGTCAGGATCTCGATGCCCAGCGCGCCGGCCAGGAAGCGGTGCACCTGCTCGCGCCAGGCCTTGTGCGTTTCCAGCGGACGGATATCGGCAGCCGGGTGGCCAACCGTCTCCTCGATGTGCTGCGGCCAGGTCGCGCGGCCATAGCAGGTCGGCCAGTCCGGGCAGCTCAGCCCCGCATCGGACAGACGGACGAAGGCACCGAACATGATCGTGCTCGCGGTCATGATCATGGCGAACCACGCCAGGCGGTGGAAATTGCGGTGCAGCGCCGGACGCGCGGAAAGGCTCATCAAACAGGACTCACTTCAGTTTCAGCAACGTGGCCATGTCCTTGCGCAGGCCCCCGAGGTCGCTGCCCGGGGCATGGCGCATGATCACGAAGCCGTTCGGATCGATCACGTAGACCGGCAGGCCAGCCGGATCATCGACGCCGGGCAGGGCCGCGCGCAGCGCTGGCGACGGTGCCAGCGGCCGCAGCGCGGGCAGCGAGGCGATCGACGGCGGTGGCGGACCCAGCCACAGGATCTCGACATTATCGGCGTTATGGCCGAACAGCTGCCACACCTTGCCCAGTCCCTGCGACAAAGTGACGCACTGCGCGTCGCAGGCACCGGCCGGTGCCACCAGCAGGCGCCAGGTGCGCGCCTCCGGATTCCAGGGATAGGCCGTGCCGTCGGCCAGGGTCGGTGGCTGCTGGCGCAGGTCCACCGGGGGTTTGAGCAGCTGTCCACTGTTGCGGTGGCCGGTAGGCTGCCATCCGGAGAAGCGCAGCACGGCCGCCAGCGCCATTGCCCCGAAGAACACGGCGAACAACAACACCAGGGTCCGGCGACCGGAACCGCGCGCCTGCGGGGATGTAGCAGTGTTCATGCGGGCATTTTCTCATGGTTGGACAGGGGATGCCGGGCGCCCGAAGTCGGGCCGGCGCTAGCGTGGAACGCGCCTGCTGCGCCATTCCAGCACCAGCGCAACCACCAGCACGGTCAGCGCCAGGCCGAACCATTGCACGGCGTAACCCAGGTGGCGCTGCGGGGGCAGCGTGTTCGGCAGCAGATCGAGGTCGCGTTCATCACCGAAGGGCAGCGCCGGATCAAGCCGCAGCACGCGCTCCGGCAGTGCAGGCAGCCCCAGCGCCGGAGCCAGGCCCTCGGCAGGCAGCCGGCTGGCCAGCCAGCGCTGCGCCTCACCGGTTGCAGAGAACGCCGGGCCCAGCGCCAACCCTGCCGACGGCGGCGGCGCCAGCAGCCCGCGCACGGCCACCGGCGAAGGCGGCGGCGGCAGGTCGGGGAGCGTGCGGTCGGCGGGCAGCGCGCGCCAGCCGAGGTCGACCAGCAGCACGCTGCCGCCGTCGCTGCGGAAGGGGCGATAGATCTTCACCCCGGCCCGGCCGTGCCGGGTCTGGTTGTCCAGCAGCACCACGCCCGGCAGGAAGCGGCCATGGTCGGCCACGCCATGCAGCGCGCCCGGCGCCGCCAGTGCCTGCGCCAGCGGAAGTGCCTGCGCCGCAGCGGGGCCCTGCGCATCCAGCACGGCCTGCTTTGCATGCATGCGCTGCAACTGCCACAGGCCCAGCGCGGTGAATCCCGTGATCGCCACCAGCGCCAGCAGCCAGCCGATCACCCGCGTGTGCTGGCGCATCATGACAAGTCCGCGCAAACGCGGTCAGATAGGCACATCCACCCTGCCCTCGAGCCGCGCATGAGTGATTCGCTGAAGACCCTGCTGGTGATCGCGTTTCTGATCGTCATCGTCTGGAACCTGGGCGCCGGGCTGTACTACCTGCTGGTCGACCGGGGCCAGACCAAGCGCACGGTCAACGCACTGACGCGCCGCATCGCGGTGTCGGTGGCGTTGATCGTACTGGTGATCGTGAGCATCTACATGGGCTGGATCAAACCGCACGGCATCGGTGGCTGAGTACGCCACCGGCACCGGCGCTTACAGCACGTAGACGAACAGGAACAGCATCAGCCACACCACGTCGACGAAGTGCCAGTACCACGCAGCGGCCTCGAACGCGAAATGGTTGTCGCGGGTGAAGTGCCCCTTTGCCGAGCGCAGCCACATCACGATCAGCATGATCGTGCCCAGCAGCACGTGCGCACCGTGGAAACCGGTCAGCATGAAGAACGTCGACCCGTAGATGCCCGAGCCGAGCGTCAGGTTCAGCTCCTTGTAGGCGTGGATGTACTCCTCCGCCTGCAGGGCAAGGAAGCCCAGGCCCAGCACCACGGTCAGGCCCAGCCAGACCAGCAGCTGGCGACGGTGGCCGGCCTTCAGCGCATGGTGGGCGATGGTGAGCGTCACGCCGGAAGTCAGCAGGATCAGCGTATTGATCAACGGCAGGCCCCAGGCCGGAATGGTCTGGAAGGCCCCGCCGATCGCCGCCGGGCCGTTGGTGGGCCACCCCGCGGAGTAGCCCTGCCACAGCAGCTCGTTGGTCATCACCCCGCGGCCCTCGCCGCTGAGCCAGGACAGGCCCAGGTGGCGGGTGTAGAACAGTGCGCCGAA
Source organism: Stenotrophomonas sp. TWI169 (assembly GCF_039674705.1). Classification (NCBI taxonomy): domain Bacteria; kingdom Pseudomonadati; phylum Pseudomonadota; class Gammaproteobacteria; order Lysobacterales; family Lysobacteraceae; genus Stenotrophomonas; species Stenotrophomonas sp. TWI169. The sequence goes on from NZ_JBDJOB010000002.1 coordinate 267,675, forward strand.
GAATGCGCCGAAGAACATCACCTCGGAGAAGATGAACCAGACCATGCCCATCCGGAACGAACCATCGACCTGGCGGTTGTAGTTGCCGGCCTGCGATTCGCGCACCACGTCGCTGAACCACCAGAACAGGGTCAGCACCAGCATCGCGATGCCGATGTAGAACGTCCAGCGCCCCCAGCTGGCATCGTTGAGCCAGCTGGCCACGCCCACCATGGTCACCATCATCGCGATGGAGCCCACGAATGGCCATTTGCTCTGGGCCGGGACGAAGTACACGTTGGCGTCGGTCGGTGTCTGGGCCATGTCGTTATCCGGGTCAGGGAGCGGCGTGCGCGCCTTCCGAGGTGGCGGCCGGAGCCAGCCGATCGGACAGCGCGTCGTTGCGGTAGAAGGTGTAGGACAGGGTGATCGTCTTGATTTCCGGCGGCAGATCCGGATCGACGATGAAGCGCACCGGCATGTCGCGCTTCTCGCCGGCCTGCAGCGTCTGCGCGGTGAAGCAGAAGCACTCGGTCTTGCTGAAGAATCCGGAGGCACGTGCTGGCGCGACAGAGGGCACCGCACTGCCGACGATCGCCTGTGGGCCGTCATTGCGGGCGTAATACAGCGCCTCGTTCAGCTCACCGGGCACCACGTCCATGGTCAGCTGCTCGGGATGGAATGCCCATGGCAGCCGCGAATTGACCCCGCCATCGAACTCCACCCGCACGGTGCGCTTTGCGGTGGCAGCCCCCACGCTGGCCTCGCTGCCCGGGCCGCGCTCCAGGCGCACGCCGAACACCTTCTCGCACGCGATGCGATACAGCGGCACCAGCGAGAAGGTCAGCAGGAACACGGCCACGGCAACGCCGATCAGGCGCGGCAGGCCGGCGCTGGGCGACGGTGTGCTGGCCGGCGTCGGGCTCATCGTCCGATCACCCCGCTGAGAATGAAGGTGGCATAGACCAGTACGGCGATGGCGCCCACCACGACCGCCGTGCGCCGGGCACGCCGGCGCTGCTGTTCGATGCCCTGAGTCTCGCCACCGGACAGCCGGGCCCTGCCCGGCTGCTTTTCGACAGCCGAGCCGGGCTCGGCTCTACAGGTCTGGAGCGGGCTCTCGTTATGCATGCCCCACCTCAATGCGTGATGTCGTCATGCGCCAGATCGCCCGGGCGCAGGGTCGGCGGGGTGGTGAAGGTGTGGGCCGGTGCCGGCGACGGCAGCGTCCACTCCAGGCCACGCGCACCTTCCCAGGACCGATCGGCCGCCTTCTCGCCATTGCGCAGCGAGGACAGCAGGATCGCCGCCATCATGAAGGGCGTGACGAACATGCCGAATGCGCCGATCGAGCTGATCAGGTTCCAGTCGGCGAACGCCACGCTGTAATCGGGAATACGGCGCGGCATCCCGGCCAGGCCGAGGAAGTGCTGCGGGAAGAACAGCAGGTTGACGAACACGATCGACCACCAGAAGTGCAACTTGGCCCACTTCTCGCTGTACATGCGACCGGTCCACTTCGGCCACCAGTAGTACACCGCGGCAATCAGAGCGAACACTGCACCGGTCACCAGCACGTAGTGGAAGTGGGCAACGACGAAGTAGGTATCGTGGTACTGGAAGTCGGCGGCGACGATGGCCAGCATCAGACCGGAGAAGCCGCCAATGGTGAACAGGATGACGAAGGCCACCGACCACAGCATCGGCGCCTCGAACGTCAGCGAGCCACGCCACATCGTGCTGACCCAGTTGAAGACCTTCACGCCGGTCGGGATCGAGATCAGCATGGTGGCGAACATGAAGTAGATCTCGCCGCCCAGCGGCATGCCCACGGTGAACATGTGGTGGGCCCAGACGATGAACGACAGGAAGGCGATCGCAGCCGTGGCGTACACCATCGCCTGGTAGCCGAACAGGGGCTTGCGGCTGAAGGTGGGAATGATCTCGCTGACCACGCCGAAGGCGGGCAGGATCATGATGTACACCTCGGGGTGGCCGAAGAACCAGAAGATGTGCTGGAACATCACCGGGTCACCGCCACCGGCGGCGTTGAAGAAGCTGGTGCCGAAGAACTTGTCGGTCAGCAGCATGGTCACCGCACCGGCCAGCACCGGCATCACCGCGATCAGCAGGAAGGCGGTGATCAGCCAGGCCCAGCAGAAGATCGGCATCTTCAGCAGGTCGATGCCCGGCGCGCGCATGTTGAGCACGGTGGCGATGATGTTGATCGCGCCCATGATCGAACTGATGCCGGCCACGTGGATGGCGAACACAGTGAAGGCCACGTTGTAGCCGCCCTGCAGCGACAGCGGCGGATACAACGTCCAGCCACCGGCCGGCGCACCTCCGGGCAGCAGGAAGGTGAGCAGCAGCAGGCTGAAGGCCACCGGCAGCAGCCAGAACGACCAGTTGTTCATGCGTGGCAGGGCCATGTCCGGCGCACCGATCTGCAACGGCACCATCCAGTTGGCCAGGCCGACGAAGGCCGGCATCACTCCGCCGAAGATCATCACCAGTGCGTGCACGGTGGTGAGCTGGTTGAAGGTTTCCGGCCTGACGAACTGCAGGCCCGGCTGCATCAGCTCGGCGCGGATGATCACGCTCATCGCCGCGCCGATGATGAACATGATGAAGCTGAAAAGCAGATACAGGGTGCCGATGTCCTTGTGGTTGGTCGAGAAGAACCAACGCTCGAAGAAACCCGGGTGGTGGTGGTGATCGTCGTGCCCAACTGCCGAGTGCGCCATTGCAAAACACCTCTCAGAATCGGTTGTCGCCACGGCCGCAGGCGGCCGCGGGATTTACATCACGCGCCGCTGGCCGCGGTGGCAGGGGCGGCACCCGCTTCGGCGGCGGCAGGTTCGGCCGGCGCGGCAGGCGTCTCCGCCGCAGGCGCAGCCGGTTCGGCCGGGGCTGCGGCCGGCGGTGCCGGCTTGCGCTGCGCCAGCCACTGCCTGAACTCCTCCTTGGACACGGCCTCGACCACGATCGGCATGAATCCGTGGTCCTTGCCGCACAGTTCAGCGCACTGCCCGCGATAGACGCCCGGCTGCTCGATGCTGGTCCAGGCCTCGTTGATGAAGCCGGGAATGGCATCCTGCTTCCAGCCCAGCGCCGGCACCCACCAGGCGTGGATCACGTCGTCGGAGGTGATGACGAAACGGACCTTGGTATCGACCGGCAACACCAGCCGGTTGTCGACATCCAGCAGGTAGTGGGGATGGCTCTCGCGCGTCGGCACCTTGCCACTCTGCCGCATGCGGTCCGACTCGCGGTCCAGGCGGCTGGTGAAGGTGACGTTCTCGCCCAGGTACTCGTACTTCCACATCCACTGGTAGCCGGTGACCTTCACCGTCATCTCGGCATCGCGGGTGTCGTACATCTTGATCAGGTTGGCCGTGGCCGGCCATGCCATCACCACCAGGATGATCACCGGGATCACCGTCCAGATGATCTCGGCCTTGGTGTTGTGGCTGAAGGTGGCTGCGACCGCCCCCTTGGATTTGCGGAACTTGAAGATGGCGTAGGCCATCGCCCCGAACACGATCACGCCGATCACCGTGCAGACGATCAGCGAGAGATTGTTCGACTCCCAGGCCAGGCGCGAGGTCTGGGTTACCCCCTTGCCCATGTTCAGCTGCCACGGCTTGGGATCGGCCGCCTGGGCCCATGCCATCGCCGGAACCCATCCCCCGGCCACCACTGCGGCGGCCATTGCAACGCACTTCGTGCCCCACCTGCTGCTTTGCTTCATTGCCTAGACCCTTAGCGTCGTCGGTTGCCGCCATCGCTGGCGGCGAGCAAGCCTTCAAGTGTCTCTGCGAGCGTCTGACGTTCGGCCGGCGCGAGGAAACTCCCCACCTCCACCTGCCGGCCGCTGGACGCAAGCCGGACCCTCTCATCGTCGGCGAGCAGGCGCACCCAATGCGGGTGAGCCCGGAACACCGGCAATCCACCGGGTACGGGGATGACCTCCACATACGCCGGCACTACCCGGATTTCCTCCTGCCGTTCGCCGCTGCGCCACAGGGCACGTAACGCGGCTGCCAGCAACAGGCTGTACAGCAGCGCGAACAGGGGGGCGAATGCATTGCCGGCCAACCACCCCAGGGCGGAGACCAGCCACATCGCTCCCGACAACACGGTGAACAACAGGACGAACTGCCGGGCATCGAGCGCCCGTGGGGGACGCAGCCGCAGCTGCGTACCTGACCCATCTGGAGCTGGAAGCACCTCGATCATGTCGCAACCGCGTTCCTGCCGCGGGAAACGTCTCGATGGTAGCCCCGCCGTCTCACCGGTAGCAAGGGTGCATTCACACTTTTTGCCATGCTGCAATACAGCATTCGCCCGGCGCCGCAAATGACGAATTCAGCACAAATAGTGTCGCGCTTGCTGAACACGCTGAATCCACCACCGTTAGGGGCTATCAGCATTCACGAAGGCGGCCGCGGGGCACTTCCGAAGGGCGCAAAAATGATTAAAATCGCCAAGTTTTCCATTGGCCGGACCGGCATGAACGCACCCTCCTCCTCCCTTGCCGCCCACGACGCCCTGCGTCCCGGCGCGCTGCTGTCGCCGGAACTGCCGGCGTCCCCCAACCCGTTCCGCCAGGCCATTACCGACGCCTGGCTGAAGGACGAGGCCAGCCACGTCCGTGAGCTGCTGGCGCAGGCCCGCCTGCCCGTCGAGGAACAGGCCCGGGTGCAGGCGCTGGCCGCCGATCTGGTCGGCCGCGTGCGCGTGCGCGCCAAGGACCAGGGCGCGATCGAAGCCTTCATGCGCCAGTACGATCTGGGCAGCGAGGAAGGCGTGCTGCTGATGTGCGTGGCCGAAGCGCTGCTGCGCATTCCGGACCAGGACACTGCCGACAAACTGATCCGCGACAAGCTGGCCGACGCCGACTGGGAAAAGCACCTGGGCGGCAGTGACTCGGTACTGGTCAATGCCTCCACCTGGGGCCTGATGCTGACCGGCAAGCTGGTGCAGATGAACGATGCCACCCGTGCCGACGCACCCAGCGCGTTCAAGCGCCTGGTCGGACGCGTAGGTGAGCCGGTGATCCGCCTGGCCGTGCGCCAGGCGATGAAGATCATGGGCCATCAGTTCGTCATGGGCCGCACCATCAGCGAGGCGCTCGCGCGTTCGCACAAGGGCGACAACGCCAGCTATCGCTATTCCTTCGACATGCTGGGCGAAGGTGCCCTGACCATGAAGGATGCGCTGCGCTATCTGGAAGACTACCGTCGTGCGATCCACGCCATCGGCGGTGACCACAAGGCACGCGGCGGCCGTCCCGACGGCGACGTCAACAACGCACCGGGCATCTCGATCAAGCTGTCGGCGCTGTACCCTCGCTACGAACATGCCAAGCGCGAGCGCGTGCTGAAGGACCTGGTGCCGGGCGTGCTGGAACTGGCGCAGCTGGCCAAGAGCTACGGCATCGGCTGCACCGTCGACGCCGAGGAGTCCGACCGCCTCGAGCTGTCGCTGGACATCATCGAGCAGGTGTTCTGCGACGCCTCGCTCGCCGGTTGGGACGGCTTCGGCGTCGTGGTGCAGGCCTACCAGAAGCGCACCCCGTACACGATCGACCACTTGGCCGACATGGCCCGCCGTGCCGGTCGCCGCCTGCAGGTGCGCCTGGTCAAGGGCGCCTACTGGGATGCCGAGATCAAGCGCGCGCAGATCGAGGGCTACCCGGGCTACCCGGTGTTCACCCGCAAGCAGAACACCGACGTCTCCTACCTGGCCTGTGCCAAGCGTCTGTTCACGCATGCCGATGTGATCTACCCGATGTTCGCCACCCACAACGCGCACACCATCGCGGCCGTGCGCAGCATTGCCAACGGCGGCGTGTACGAGCACCAGAAGCTGCACGGCATGGGCGACGATCTCTACGCCGAAGTGGTGCCGGCCGATCGTCTCGGCCTTCCCTGCCGCGTCTATGCACCGGTCGGATCGCATGAGGATCTGCTGCCGTATCTGGTGCGGCGCCTGCTGGAAAACGGCGCCAACTCCAGCTTCGTCAACCGCATCACCGACGAACGCGTGCCGATCTCCGATCTGATCCGCGATCCGGTCGAGATGGTGTCCTCGTTCGAATCGATTCCGCATCCCAAGATCCCGCTGCCGGTTGACCTGCTGCGCAGCCAGAACCACGACAGGAAGAACTCCATGGGCGCCAATCTCGCCAACGACAACGAACTGCGCGCCCTGGCCGGGCAGCTCAACGCGGCAGTGAAGCCGTGGCAGGCCGCGCCGCTGGTGCCGGGTGCGACCCCCGCAGGCGCGCCGCAACCGGTAACCAACCCCGCCGATACCCGCGAAGTGGTCGGCCAGTGGCTGCCCGCCGATACCGCCACCGTGCAGAAGGCGCTGGCCAATGCCGTGGCCGCGCAGCCGGCCTGGAACCGCACCCCGGCAGCAAGCCGCGCCGCCATTCTCGAGCACGCCGCCGACCAGCTCGAAGCACGCATGCCCGAGTTCATGGCGCTGTGCGTGAAGGAAGCCGGCAAGAGCCTGCCCGACAGCATTGCCGAAGTGCGTGAAGCGGTCGACTTCCTGCGCTACTACGCCAAGCAGGCACGCGAGCAGTTCGGACATGCCGAGAAGCTGCCGAGCCCCACCGGCGAATCCAACGAGCTGCAGCTGCACGGCCGTGGCGTGTTTGTCTGCATCAGCCCGTGGAACTTCCCGCTGGCGATCTTCCTGGGCCAGGTGGCCGCCGCACTGGCTGCCGGCAACAGCGTCATCGCCAAGCCGGCAGAGCAGACCAACCTGGTCGGCTACTACGCCGTGAAGCTGCTGCATGACGCCGGCGTGCCGGCCGAGGTGGTGCAGTTCCTGCCGGGCGATGGTGCCACCGTCGGCGCGGCGCTGACCGCCGATCCGCGCGTGGCGGGCGTGGCCTTCACCGGCTCCACCGACACCGCACGTGCGATCAACCGTGCGATGGCCGCGCGTGATGCCGCCATCGGCGTGCTGATCGCCGAGACGGGTGGCCAGAACGCCTTCATCGCCGACTCCTCGGCGCTGCCGGAACAGCTGGTCAAGGATGCGATCGGTTCGGCCTTCACCTCGGCCGGCCAGCGCTGCTCGGCCGCACGCGTGCTGTTCGTGCAGGACGACATCGCCGACAAGGTGATGACCATGCTGGCCGGCGCCATGAAGGAACTGAAGGTCGGCGACCCCGGCCTGCTGTCCACCGACGTCGGCCCGGTGATCGACGCCGATGCGCTGAAGATCCTGCAGGACCATGCCGAACGCATGGACCGCGAAGCGCGCCTGATCGCTGCGGCTGAACTGTCCGCCGAGGCTGCCCACGGCACCTTCTTCGCACCGCGCGCGTACGAACTGAAGAACCTGGGCCAGCTGCAGAAGGAGATCTTCGGGCCGGTCCTGCACGTCATCCGCTGGAAGGGTGAGCAGCTGGACGCGGTGATCGAGCAGATCAATGCCACCGGCTACGGCCTGACCCTGGGCGTGCACTCGCGCATCGACGAGACCGTCGATCGCATCACCAACGGCATCCAGGTCGGCAATGTGTATGTCAACCGCAACCAGATCGGTGCAGTGGTCGGTGTGCAGCCATTCGGCGGCCAGGGCCTGTCCGGCACCGGACCGAAGGCCGGTGGCCCACATTATCTGCTGCGCTTTGCCACCGAGAAGACCGTCACGGTGAACACCACGGCCGCTGGTGGTAACGCCTCGCTGCTGACGCTGGGCGACTGATCACCGGATTGATGTGGTCAACGAAAAACCCCGCGGAAGCGGGGTTTTTTGTGCCTCGCTTGCTGTAGAACCGAGCCCGCGCTTGGCTTTTCCAGCGCAGCCGAGCGTGGGCTCGGCTCTACAGGGGGCCAGGTGCCGCCGTGGCCTCGGCACGCATCAGATTGCGCCAGTGGCGCAACGCCACCAGTGCATTGATCCAGAAACCGACGTACAGGATCGACGTCAGGTGCAGGCCACGGCTGTAGTACAGAGGCACGGCGATCGTATTGACCAGCAGCCACACCCACCACGATTCCAGCTTGCGGCGCATCATCAGGATCTGCGCGATCACGCTCAGCACCAGTACCGCCGAATCGACGTAGGGCGCATAGGCGTGGGTCAGGCGGGTCAGCATCCAGCCGTAGCCGAACGTGGCCAGGGCCGCCGTCGGCAGCAGCCACATTCCCGTGCGCGGGCGCAGCGAGGTGATCGGCAGCGGTGCGCCGTGGTTGCCACGCAGCCATTGCCACCATCCCAGCACGCTGATGGCGATGAAGAAGAACTGCAGCACCATGTCGGCGAACAGGTGTGAGCGCTCGAAGACAACGGCGAACAACGCGCAGCCGACGATGCCCAGCCACCAGGTGTGGACGTTGTTGCGTCCCGCCAGCAGGATCGAGCCTGCGACCGCTACGTTGGCGGCCAGCTCCAGCTGAAAGTTCGGATCGGACAGGTTCATGCGGCCATTGTCGTAGATCCACAGCCCGCGTGGATGCGCGCTGCACAAACAAAAGGCCCCGCTTGCGCGGGGCCCTTCGTGTGCTGGATGAGGCCGAAGCCTGGATCAGAACTTGTACTGCAGCGATGCGGCCAGCACGTCGCCACTGACCTTGTACTTGCCGATGACGGTGTTGGCCGTCGCCGAGGTCGAGTAGATGTCCGGATCCTTGGTGAACAGGTGGGTGTAGCCCACGCTGTACTCCAGCTTGTCCGACGCTGCGTAGGTCATACCCAGCGACAGCCACTTGCGGGTGGTGTCCGGCACGCGGACGTCACGGTGCTCGTAGGTGGTCGGGGTCTGATCGTAGGCCAGGCCGCCGCGCAGGGTCAGCTTGTCGTTGACCTTGTAATCGGTACCGATCGCCGCGAAGGTGGTATCGCGGTAGTGGAACGGCAGCACGCTGTCCGGCTGGTTGGAGTCATAGTCGACGGTGACCTGGTCGAACTTGCTCCACGCAGTACGGGTGACTTCAGCCATGACCTGCCACTGGTCGTTCACCCGATGGGTGATGCCGACGGTCGCGCTGGCCGGCAGGGTGATGGTGGCGCGGCCGTTGCTGTCGATGAAGGTGCCGGTATTGGCCAGGAAGGCCGCGGCATTCTGCGGAATGGTGAAGTCGGCAGTGCCGTCGGTGATCTTGTGTTCGACCTCCGAGCGGTAGCTGAAGGCGATGTTGGTGCCTTCCACCGGGCTGACGGTCATGCCCAGGGTATAGCCGACCGACACTTCGTCACCCTTGATGCGCAGGTAGCCATCAGCGGTGCCCGGAGCGAAGCCCAGCTGGGCCGCCTGGCGGGCAGCAGCCTGCGAAGCGGCAGCGGCCTGGGCCGGAGTACCGCCGGCCTGCAGCACGCGGGCGGCAGCCTGGCGCTGGGCCGTGGCGTTGATCGCGGTGCCGGTGTCGACGGCGCTGGTCAGGTCAACGTTCAGGCGCTCGGCGAACACCGAAGCACCAAACGACAGGTACGGGTTGACGTCGTACGAGAACGCGACGCCCAGGTCGATCGCCTGCAGTTCGGTCTTGACGCCGTTGTAGCGGCCGACCCAGTCACGGTCGTATTCGGTCTTGAAGCCGAACGGAACGGTCAGCGAGGCACCGAAGTGCATGTTCTCGTTCTCGCCGAACGGCAGGTGGAAGTAGGCCGCCGGGACCGGGGCGATCATGCCGGCGTCGCCGCCGTTGCCACCCGAGATCGGCGCGCCGTTGCCGTATTCGCCACGGCCGCGGAACTTGGCACCGAAGCTGATCGCGCTGACGTCGCCCTGCAGCAGGGTACCGTCGAGCAGGCGCATGGAGGCCGGGTTGGTGGCGATGACCGAGGCGTCACCTTCGGTCGAGGTGGAGCCGGCGAAGGCGCGGCCCAGGCCCTTGGCGCTGTTTTCCTTCAGCTGGAAGGCAGCAGCGTTGGCGTCGGCGGCGGCCAGCGCACCGGCAACGCCGACGGCCAGCAGGGTCAGACGGGCAATGGTGGAAGCGGTTTGCATCGTAGTTCTCTCTCCGGTAAGCGGTGATGTTGCTCTGAGTGCGCCTGCGCCCGGCAGGCCCTGGGGCCCATCGGAGCGCGCCGGATTCCCCTCCCGACATACGACGCCGTATGCGAGTATTACCCAGAGCCGTTAATGAAACAATAACAGCGGCGGCGCTTTTTTCGTCGCAAAACCTGAACAGGAGCGCCCCCGCCACGGAGCCCGGCGCGCTAGGCTTGTCGCCATGTTCGTTTCCCTTCCGTCGCGCAAGAAGGCCGCCCTGCGCTGGGCCACACCCGTGCTGTTTGCGGCACTGTGGCTGGCTTTCCTGTGGTCGATCTCACGGCCGGATGATGCCAGGGGCAGCCTGTGGCTCGACTGGGGCGCGCTCTCCACCGGGCTGACCCATCCGCTGGACTGGTGGGCCACCCTGCAGGACGGCAGCGTGCTGCGCCTGTTCACAGCCCTGTTCCTGCATGCGGACTGGTCGCACCTGTTGGGCAATCTGGTCTTCCTGCTGATCTTCGGCCTGCCGGCAGAGCGGGTACTGGGGCCATGGCGCCTGTTGCTGCTGTTCCTGGTCGGCGGCGCGGTCTCCAACCTGGTGGCGATCTACACCATGGGCAGCCCGGACCAGATCATCATCGGTGCCAGCGGCGCGGTGTCGGCCCTGATCGGCGCCTACCTGGCCCTGTTCCCGGGCGCGCGACTGGGCGTGGTGATTCCGCTCGGCCTGTTCCTGGAGTTCGTGCGCGCCCCGGCCTACCTGCTGATCGGCGTGTGGGCAGCACTGCAGGTGGTGTTCGCCTATATCGGCCCGACCTTCGGCATGGTGGCCTGGTGGGCGCACATCGGCGGCTTCGTGTTCGGCGTGGTGTATGGCGTGTACGTGCGCGCAGCGATCGCGCGCCGCCTGCGCAAGCGGCACGGGTTCTAGGCAACCGGCCGGCGTCGCCGGGCGTGGCCCGGCGCTACCTCAGGGCTTGGCCGGGGCCGGGCTCGGCTTTGCTTCCGGCTTTGCTTCCGGCTTTGCTTCCGGCTTTGCTTCCGGCTTTGCTTCCGGCTTTGCTTCCGGCTTTGCTTCCGGCTTTGCTTCCGGCTTTGCTTCCGGCTTGGCTTCCGGCTTGGCTTCCGGCTTGGCGGTCGCCGCGTCGGCGGCCTTTTCCGCTTCCGCCTTCGCGGCTTCGGCCTTCAGTCGCGCGGCCACCGAACCGGGATGCTTCAATTCGGCGAGCGCATCGTTGATCGGGCCATCGCCCGGCAACACCGCGCCTGCGCGATAACCTTCGGTCCCTTCGTCGTCGCCGCGCAGATGACCCGGCAGGGTGGCTTCGCTGTAGTCACTCAGGCTGGCCGGCAGCGCGTCATCCTCAGGGCGCGGCGCAGGCTTGAGCTCCACATCCGGCACGATGCCGGTGGCCTGGATCGACTTGCCGCTGGGCGTGTAATAGCGCGCCGTGGTCAGCTTCACCGAATCGCCGTTGTCCAGCGGCAGCACGGTCTGCACCGAGCCCTTGCCGAACGTGCGGCTGCCAACCACGCGTGCGCGGCCATTGTCGCGCAATGCACCGGCCAGCACTTCCGAGGCGCTGGCCGAACCCGCATCGGCCAGCACCACCACCGGTGCGCCCTTCAACAGGTCGCCCGGCGTGGCGTCGAAACGCGCATCGCTGATGCTGATGCGGCCCCGCGTACTGACGATGTTGCCCTTGTCCAGCAGATCGTCGGCCACCTGCACAGCGGCGGTCAGCAGGCCACCCGGATTGCTGCGCAGGTCCAGCACCAGCCCCTTCAGCGTTCCACCGGACTGCTTCTGCAGCTGCTGCACATGCTTCTGGAAATCCGAACCGGTGTCGGCCTGGAAGGTACTCAGGCGGATGTAGCCATAGCCCGGTTCCAGCAGGCGGCTGCGCACGCTGGTGACGCGGATCGTCTGCCGGGTCAGGCTGACATCGAAAGGTTTCGGCCGGCCGTCGCGCACGATGGTCAGCACCACCTTGCTGCCGGCCGGGCCCCGCAGCGGCTCACTGGCATCGATCGCACTGATCGGCTTGCCATCGATGGCGATGATCAGATCGCCCGCGAGGATGCCAGCCTTGGCCGCCGGCGTGTCATCGATCGGCGCGATCACCTTCATGCTGGCGTTGTCCGGCTGCTGCTGCAGCTCGACGCCGATGCCCTCGTAGGCACCGGAGGCCTGCTCGTCGAAGGCCTGCGCATCTTCCTTGTTGAAGTACGTGCTGTGCGGGTCGAGGTCGAGCAGCAGGCCACGGACCGCCGACTGCATCAACTTGTTGTCGTCGACCGGGTCGACATAGGCCGCGCGCACCGCGTTGTACACCGCCACGAAACGGCGGATGTCTTCCAGCGGCACCTTCGAGGTCACCGCCTCCTCGCTGCTCGCCGCCTGCCCGCTGTTCGCAGCGGTCGGGGCCGGCGCGGTCTGCTGCGCCCAGGACAGCGCTGGCAACAGGGCCAGCAAGAGGGTGGCGGTACGGGCTGCGCGCATGGAGCACTCCTGTCGACGGTGGCATCGTGCCCAAGGCACAGGCACCGATTATGCGCGAAGCACAGCTAAATTCCCGTTGAACCCACGCAGTCCGTGCAGGCCCCGGGTTCAGCGGCGCTGCAGCCAGCTGTCCGGATTGACCGGCTGCCCGCCACGACGCAGCTCGAAATACAGTGCGGTCACGCCCTGGCCGCCGGAGTTGCCGACCTTGGCGACCGCATCGCCACGGCTGACCCGCGCACCTGCATCCTTCAGCAGCGTGTCGTTATGCGCATAGAGGCTCATGTAGCCGTTGCCGTGATCGACGATCAGGATCATGCCGTAACCGGTCATCCAATCGGAGAAGACGACCGTGCCATCGGCTACCGCGGTCACCGTGCTGCCGGCCGGGGCACCGATCAGCACGCCGCTGCTGGTGCGGCCATCCGGCAGCTTGCCGCCGTAGCGTGCCAGCAGGTTGCCCGACAGCGGCCACCCCAGTCCCCCCACCTTCGGTGCCGGCGCCGATGCCACGGCCGGCGGCACCTTGGTCGCCGGCGGCGGTCGGCCTTCGGCGGCGGCCTGGCGTGCAGCGCGTTCGGCGGCGGCCTTCTCCGCGGCAGCCCGGCGCGCTGCCGCGCGACGCTCGGCTTCGGCCCGCGCTGCGGCCGCGCGCAGATTGGCCAGCAGGGTTTCCAGTGCCTTGGCATCCTGCCCCAATGCCTGCTCCTTCTCGCGCCGGTCCTTGAAGCGTTCGTCCAGCGAGGCCACGGTCTGCGCACGTTCGCGACGATCGGCCGCCAGCGCAGCCGCCTGCTGCTTCTGCTCGCGCTGGGTCCCCTGCAGCTGCTGCTGGCGTTCGGCAATCTGTGCCTGCAGCGCCTCCAGTTCCTTGAGATCGGCAGTCAATGCGGTGATGCGCTGCGCGCGCTCGCGCTGCAGGTACCGGTGGTAGGCCAGTGCACGGTTGGCATCGGCCACCGTGTCCTGTGACAGCAGCAGCTTGAGCGGGGCGTGGTTGCCCAGCTGATAGGCCGCGCGCAGCAACCCGGCCAGTTCGCGATGCTGCTGCGCCAGGTTGGACTGCAGGGTCGTGCGACGTCGCTCGGCCTCGGCCAGTGCCTGGTTCTGCTCGCGCAGCGCCGCCTCGGTCTGGGCCAGCACACGGCCGCTGCGGGCCACCTTCTCATCGGCCGCGCGCAGCTGCTGAGATGCCTGGCCACGCTGGCCCTCAAGCTGGCGGCGCTCCTGCGCGACGCCCTTCAGCTCGCTGCGCAGCTTCTGCAGCTTGCGCTCCGTTTCGCGCGTGTTCTGTGCACCTGACGGAAGCGGCAGCGCCAATGCCAAGGCCAGCCCCAGCAGCAGGCAGCGCCCGCCGCGGGCAGCGGCGATGTGATGTCGGCGTGAGGGGAAGGCGTTGTTGCGCAAGGGCTTTCCAGTGACTTCAGGCAGTTGCAGGGGCGATTGGGGAATGGTGACATCAACGCACGCGGCCTGCCAGCCGCACATCCACCGAGGGACCCATGAACATTCGATCCATTCCGCTGCTGTTGGGCGTGCTGCTGGCCAGCAGTCCCGCCTGGGCACAGGACAACATCAGCAAGGTCAACGGCAGCATCACCGCCGAAGCCGGGCAGCGCTACGGCAAGCTGGATACCGTCAACGGCGGCATCCGCGTCGGCGAAGGCAGCGAAACCGGCAGCATCGATACCGTCAACGGTGGGGTGAAGGTCGCCGACCGCGCCCGTACCGGCAGCATCGAAACGGTCAACGGCGGGGTGCGCCTGGGCCGTGAGGTGATCGCCCGCGGCAACGTCAGCACGGTCAATGGCAGCATCTTCAGTGATCGCGGCAGCCAGATCGAAGGCGGCGTGGAGACCGTCAACGGTGGCATCGGCCTGGTCGAGAGCCGCGTCAGCAAGGACGTGGAAACCGTCAATGGCGATATCACCGTGGGCATCGGCTCCCAGGTCGACGGCGGCGTGCGCGTGCGCAAGCCCAGCTTCAGCGTCTCACTGACGGCCGTCCGCAAGCCGCGGGTCATCATTGGCCCGAACGCCGTGGTCAGTGGCGCCCTGCACTTCGAGCGGGACGTAGTGCTGTACGTGCACCGCACCGCGCGCATCGGCCCGGTCAGCGGCGCCGATCCCATTCCGTTCGACAGCGAAACCGCGCCGGCGGACTGAGCCCACCGATTCGGGGATACTCCCCGTTCCCGGCCGCAGCACCATGCGGCCATCCCTTGTTTCCCAGGAACCGATGATGCCCCGCAAACTCCTCCTGTGCCTGGCCGCCGCGGCCGCGCTCAGTGCCTGCAAAGGCAATGACTCCCCGGCGCCGAGCGCCGGCACCGACAGTACCGCCCCGTCCACCGCGACCGCGGGCCATGCGTTCTCGCCGGAGATCAATGCCGCCGATTTCGCCGAGATGGTCAAGACCCTGGCCTCCGACGGGTTCGAAGGGCGAGCACCGGGCAGCAAGGGCGAAGAGCTGACGGTCAACTACATCCGCGACCAGATGCAGCGCATCGGCCTGAAGCCAGGCAATGGCGACAGCTGGTTCCAGGACGTGCCGATGACCGAAACCACGGCCGATGAGTCCACCGTGCTGAAGATCAACCAGGGCGGCAAGACCACCGAGCTGAAGTTCGGCACTGACATGGTGGTCGGCACGCGTACCGGCCAGGCCGAGATCAGCATCGATGCCAGCGACCTGGTGTTCGTCGGCTACGGTGTCGATGCACCGGAACAGAAGTGGAACGACTATGCCGGCCAGGACTGGAAGGGCAAGACGGTCGTCATGTTCGTCAACGACCCGGGGTTCCACGTCGATGACGAAACCCTGTTCGACGGCAAGCGCATGACCTATTACGGCCGCTGGACCTACAAGTTCGAGGAGGCCGCACGCAAGGGCGCCGCCGCGGCCCTGATCGTGCACGACACGGCCGGCGCCTCCTACGGCTGGGATGTGGTGAAGAACTCCTGGGCCGGACCGCAGTACGACCTGCCGGCCAAGGACGATCCGGAAGCACGCATCCCGGTGCAGGGCTGGCTGAGCGCCGACGCCGCACGCTCACTGTTCGCCGCCGCGGGCCTGGACCTTGACCAGGCCTACAAGGACGCCAGCAAGCGCGGCTTCAAGCCGGTGCCGCTGAAAGCCACCGCATCCGTCGACCTCAAGAGCCGTATCGCACAGAAGCAGTCGCGCAACGTGGTCGGCGTCCTGCCGGGCACCAAGCGTGCCGACGAGGCCGTGCTGTACATGGCCCATTGGGATCACCTGGGCAAGCACGAGGGCGAGGAAGGCGACAACATCTACAACGGTGCGATCGACAATGCGACCGGCGTGGCAGGCATCCTGGAAGTCGCCGAAGCGATGGCCCACCAGGATCCGAAGCCGGAGCGTTCGGTGGTGTTCCTTGCCGTGACCCTGGAAGAATCCGGCCTGCTCGGCTCCAAGTACTACGTTGCGCATCCGACGTTCCCGCTGGACAGGATCGCCGGCGTCATCAACATCGACGCCATGTCCGTGGCCGGCCGCGCCAAGGACGTGACGGTGACCGGCTTCGGCAGCTCCGAGCTGGAAGACATCCTCAAGCCGCTGGCGGCGGCCCAGGGACGCACCCTGCACGGCGAAAGCTCGGTACAGAGTGGCTTCTACTTCCGTTCCGACCACTTCAATTTCGCCAAGGCAGGCGTCCCGGCGCTGTACGCCGACGGTGGCGAAGATCTGCGCGAAGGCGGAGTGGAAGCCGGCCGCAAGTCAGCAGCCGACTACGGCGCCAACCGCTACCATGGACCGAAGGATGAGTTCGACGCGGCCAGCTGGAAGCTGGACGGCACTGTCGAAGACCTGCAGCTGATGTACGGCGTCGGCAAGGAGCTTGCCGGTGGCGACCGCTGGCCGAACTGGTATGAAGGCAATCCCTTCAAAGCCGCCCGCGACACGATGATGAAGGCCAAGACCCCGACCCGCTAACGTCGCGCCATGCTCGACTGAACGCTATCGAGGTCAGAGCGGCGCCCTACGGGGCGCCGCTTTTTTTTGTGCGATCGCAGCTCAGTGGCCGCTTTCCGCGCATAAAGAAAAACCCCGCTGCGCGAGCAGCGGGGTTTTGGGTGTAAACCCTGGCGATGACCTACTCTCGCATGGCTTGAGCCACACTACCATCGGCGCGGCTGCGTTTCACTTCCGAGTTCGGGATGGGATCGGGTGGTTCCACAGCGCTAATTTCACCAGGGAGACGGTTGCAGCAGCGCCTGCGGCGCCAGCTTCGCGATCTTGCCCTTGGGGCGGAAGCCACCCGGAAAATGCAGTGCCTTCATTAAAAGGAAAAACCCCGCTGCGTGAGCAGCGGGGTTTTGGGTGTAAACCCTGGCGATGACCTACTCTCGCATGGCTTGAGCCACACTACCATCGGCGCAGCTGCGTTTCACTTCCGAGTTCGGGATGGGATCGGGTGGTTCCACAGCGCTAATT